>CAZDKB010000031.1:0-5678 GCA_964505885.1 uncultured Flavobacterium sp. | reverse complement strand
TAGTTTTATATCTCTGCGAACACCTTCTACTTGTTGCATATACCAAAGAGGGAAGGTGTCATTATCACCAATAGTAAACATAATGGCGTTTTCATCACAAGATTCTAGATAGGCCTGCGCATTCAAATGAGTAGTATATCTGTTAGAACGATCGTGATCATCCCAGTTCTGGAATGCCATTAAAGCTGGCACCGCAAGAAGAGTGACCAATCCGATTACCCCTGCTTTTATCTGTTCTTGTTTACCTAGTTTATTGAGAATAAATGTTAGAAGCTCTACCAACAATAGAACGGCGACTATAGATGTGAAGATCAAGAAAACATCACTTACATTCGATAAGAAATATTGCATTTTCTCATTCATATTCAGTCCTGAAAAGAAATTGAAGGCAATATGTAAAACAGCAAACAAAGCCAGAACAATAAGTTCTGCTTTTGTATCCTTATAATTGTTCTTTAAATTTTCAATAGCTCTCTGGAAGATGGCCAAAACACCCATTCCTATCCAGATCGCGAAAATATAGAATGAACCAACCACAGCATAATCTCTTTCTCTTGGTTCGAAAGGTTTTGGGTTTGTATAGAAAATAATTGCAAAACCTGTAAAGACAAAGAAGATAAGTAAGGTGTAAAAATTTCTTTTGTCCCAACGAATCTGCCAGATCAATCCAATGAGTCCTAAGATAAAAGGTAAAAAGAAATACACATTTCTTCCTTTATTCTCCTCTACATCTGAAGGTAGATTGGTTTGAGGTCCGATTCTAGGATTGTCCACAAACGAAATTCCACTGAGCCAGTTACCATTAAATTTATCTAATTGACCTTGAGTATCATTTTGTCTACCTACAAAGTTCCACATGAAATATCTTCCATACATATAACCAAATTGGTAGTCGGCCATAAAGTAGAGGTTTTCCCCAAAGGTGGGTCTTCGTGTGCTTTTTTCTGGAATTCCTGTGAGGCCTTTATAGATATCAATAGAGGTCTGATTGGTACTGGTCATTCTAGGAATGAACCCTTTATGTTTTGAAGAGTAGTTAGGAACGGTATTTTCATAATCGTTTATGATTACATATTTACCATTCTTTTTTTCGTATTTAGGTTTGCCATCAATAAATGGCTTCTTAGAATCTCTCTCTGCTCTGTATGCAAATGAATAGTAATTGTCATAAAACACATTGGCATCCCCATATTGTTCTCTATTATAGTAAGCAAGCAGCTCACGAGCATTCGAAGGTTCATTCTCGTTGATTGAAGTATTGGCATTGGATCTGATGGGTAGCATCAACCAAGAAGAAAAACCGATCATAATAAACATAACCGATAAGATCAAGGTATTCACCATAACAAGTTTCTTTGTTCGCGTATACTTGATTCCGAAATAGAATGCTGCGATTAATACAATACCTGCGATAATCGTTCCTGAATTATAAGGAAGCCCGATAGAATTGATAAAGAACAATTCTGAGGCACTAAAGAATTTCAGAGTAAATGGGAATAAAAACTTAAATACAAAAGCTAAAACTAAAATGGAAACCACGGTTGCAATTGCTGAAGTTTTTAAATTGATCGTGTGATAGGTCTTAAAAAAGTATAGTAACACGATAGACGGAATTACTAATAAAGAAAGGATGTGAACTCCAAATGACATACCCACAACCAAACTGATTAAAACGAGCCATCGATTTCCGCGTGGTGTATTGATTTCACTTTCCCATTTGAGTCCGAGCCAAAACAATATAGCCATTAAGAAGGATGACATTGCATATACTTCTCCTTCCACAGCACTAAACCAGAAGCTATCAGAAAAAGTATAGGCTAGGGATCCCACAAAACCACTTGCTAAAATGGCTAAGTATGAATTATGTTCATTGAATTTGGTCTTATTAACAAGTTTCTCGCTCAGATTTGTGATCGTCCAGAACATGAATAGAATGGTGAATGCACTAGCTAAGGCCGACATAAAGTTTACCATCATGGCTATATTCTCCAGGTCTGTTGTGAACATGGCAAAGAAAGCTCCTAACATCTGAAACAAAGGTGCACCTGGCGGGTGCCCTACTTGTAGCTTTACTGAAGTAGAAATATACTCGCCGCAATCCCAAGCACTCACCGTAGGTTCTAGTGTTAATGTATAGGTAATGAGAGCAATAACGAATGCAACCCATCCTAGGATTCTATTGTATTTTTTAAAGTTTTCTGATGTCATGTTCATAGAATATATGCTGGCGAATTTACTAATTTATCCTAGAAAAAACGTTGGATTGGCATGCTTTGAGATACTGTCTGTGATAAAACTTTGTTAAAATCAAAAAACTCAACAAAATGTTTGTAGTATTCAAAGATTGATTTAAATTTGCACCCGCCTACAGAATTAACATTCTTTCGGCGGGCAAGTCCGACAAATTGTAATATTTTTGAAGACAGTGCAATTGGCCCATGGTGTAATGGTAACACACCGGTTTTTGGTGCCGTTATTCTAGGTTCGAGTCCTAGTGGGCCAACTTTAAAAGCTGATAATCAATTGATTATCAGCTTTTTATATTTTATTCAAAATTTTTTGTGTCAGTTTTTGGGTAATAATATCTTCAAAAAAATACTTCCATTTTAGTTCCTAATGCTGACGATAATAATCAAAGTGTTTTCCAAAATCCTCTACAAAAACGATATTGTTTAATCTAAACTTACCAACATTTGTAAAATATCCCATGGTTGAATTGGGTAAATTGTGGAGCACTTTTAAACTATCTAAAACGACAACACATCTTTCTTTGTAGAATCTCCATTTTCCAGAATTTTTAAGTATCAATTTGTCTTTAACAAACTCTTGTTCGAAGGTGCCGTTAGCATGAATAACTAAAATATTTTTAGCTCCCTTATCATGTATATTTTCGTAAGTACCTACAATTGATAAAGTATTATTGCATTGATCTCCTCGAAAGTATTGACAACTTGAAATAAATACTACGAGAAATACAAAGATTATGCTTTTTTTCATTTTACTGTATTTGTATAGTAATATAGAAACTTTGGTTAATAGTTGAAAGAGGAACGTTATCGAATGTATTTCTTGGTTCATCATCGATTTCATGTAGTATTAATGAGTATCGACTAGTGGAGTTTTTAACAATAACATCCACATGACCAGACTCAATGCTTAGTAGATAATCTATACTGAGCCAACGAAAATCCCAACTCATTTGAGTTGGGATTTAAAGGTAATTACAGGTTTCAAAACACTTTTAGAAACACTCTTGGCAATACTTCCATTAAATAGATTAGAAAGTCCGCTTCTTCCATGAGTGGTTAACGCAATTAAATCTGCATCAATCTCACGAGAGAAGTTAGTAATTCCCTTCACTACCGATGTGTCATTATAAACATTGATGGTGTTCTTTGGAAGATCCACATCTGTGATAAAGTCTTTGATCTTTTGTTTTGTAACAGAAGAACTCTCAAATTTACCGATTGTGTTTACCTTTAATAGATGAACTTTGTTTTTGAACAAGCTAGCAAAGTCTACAAACTTCTTGAAAGATTCTTTATTATCTTCCTTAAAGTCAGAGGCAAATACTAGATCCTTCAACTTAAACTTTTCGGCATCTCTTTTAACAACGATCACGGGTACTTCAGAGGTACGAACCACCTTTTCTGTGTTGGACCCAATGATCATTTCTTCAAATTCCGAGACTCCTTGGGATCCCATAATGATAAGATCTGCCCCAATTTTTTTACTGTAATCACGGATTCCCTCAAAAGGATCTTGAAAACGAATCGCATGTTTTACCGTGCAGCCATTTTTAAAGTATCTGCGCTTCAGCGCAAATAATTTCTCCCTGACCTTACGTAAGTACATCATACTCTCTGGAATGCTAAAGTTACTTCCAGCTCCCATGTCTACTACTCCCGAAGGTAGTTCAACCATGTGTAGCAGATATACTTCACAATCTGTTTTCTTCCCCATTTTTGCAGCTAGCTTAACTGCAAATTCAGATCTCTGAGAGAAATCTACAGGTACTAAGATTTTACTCATAACAAACATAAGTTTTAGTTAGTTTAAGAGGGAAGATTATAAATTGATTGTCGAACCTAAAGTTATAAAAAATAATTGAATATGAGGAACTTGTTTATTAACTGTGTACTTCTTATATTTGCAGCGAAAATCACGGATACGAAGAAGAAGGGGACACAAAGTCCCCTCTTTTTATAGCTTATTTTATGGATCAGGAATTAGTAAGAACGTTGGTAAATGAGGCAGTAGCAGAGAATGATTCTCTTTTTTTAATAGAGTTAAGCTTCTTGCCAAGTAATAAGATCAGAGTAATCGTAGACGGAGATCAAGGAATTTCTTTAAAAGAATGTGTTCGTATTAGTAGACATGTAGAACATAATTTGGATAGAGAAGAAGAGGATTTCGCTTTGGAAGTAACCTCACCAGATATTACTCAGCCGCTTGCGGTGGAGCGCCAGTATCAAAAAAATGTTGGTAGAACGATCAAGGTGAAGACTGAAGAAGGTGAAACTGAAGGAACTTTAGTAGAAGTAGATGAAAATGGGATTTCGCTAAAGTGGAAAACAAGAGAACCAAAGCCTATCGGAAAAGGAAAGGTGACAGTAGAAAAGAATGCAACAATAGCATTTGAAAATATTATAGAAGCAAAAGTGAAGATTACATTTTAAGTAGAATATGCAATGGAAAATATAGCGTTAATTGATTCATTTTCAGAATTTAAAGATATTAAAAGTATAGACAGAGTAACATTAATGTCTATTCTAGAAGAAGTATTTAGAGCTGCGTTAAAGCGTAAGTTCGGTTCGGATGACAATTTTGATATCATTATCAACCCAGATAAAGGAGATTTAGAGATCTGGAGAAACCGAATCGTGGTTGCTGATGGCGAAGTTGAAGACGAAAATGAAGAAATTGAATTATCTGAAGCACAGAAAATCGAGCCTGACTTCGAGATTGGAGAGGATGTTTCTGAAGAAGTGAAGTTAGTTGATCTAGGAAGAAGAGCCATTTTGGCCTTGCGTCAGAATTTGATCTCTAAGATCCACGAGCATGACAGTACAAATGTATTCAAGCAGTTTAAAGATCTAGAAGGAGACCTTTACAGCGCGGAAGTTCACCACATCAGACACAATGCGATCATTTTATTGGATGATGAAGGAAATGAGATCGTATTACCAAAGAGTGAGCAAATCCGTTCAGACTTCTTCAGAAAAGGAGATTCTGTAAGAGGTGTGATCAAAACTGTAGAGTTAAGAGGAAATAAACCAGCAATTATCTTGTCAAGAACCTCTCCAGATTTCTTGGTGAAATTATTTGAGCAAGAGATTCCAGAGGTGTTTGACGGATTAATCACGGTAGAAGGTGTAGCAAGAGTACCTGGTGAAAAGGCAAAAGTTGCTGTAGATTCCTATGACGACAGAATTGATCCTGTAGGAGCATGTGTTGGAGTAAAAGGATCTCGAATTCACGGAATTGTACGTGAGCTTGGTAATGAAAATATTGATGTGATTAATTTCACTAAAAATGAACAATTGTATATTGCAAGAGCATTAAGCCCGGCAAAAGTAACTTCTATGGAAATTGAAGTGTATGATGAGCCTAAAAAAGGTAAGAAGGGACGAGTAAATGTTCTTTTAAAACCAGAAGAGGTTTCTAAGGCAATTGGT
>CAZDKB010000030.1:0-25717 GCA_964505885.1 uncultured Flavobacterium sp. | reverse complement strand
ACTAGATCCTAAGTCTAGCGTGTCTACCAATTCCACCACACCCGCAAAATTGGACTGCAAATATACGCATTCAACTGAAATTGCAAAGAGCTTTCCTAGGAATTTTACTATTTTTGATATTCTATAAAATCAAACCATGACAGACATTAAAAACTATATTGACAAGAACAAAGATCGCTTTATTAATGAACTCATAGAATTGCTAAAAATGCCCTCTGTTAGTGCCGACCCAGCCTTTAATCAGGATGTATTAAACACTTCAGAAGCGGTAAAAGAAAGTCTTGTAAAAGCGGGTTGTGATCATGTTGAAATCTGTGAAACTCCGGGTTATCCGATTGTTTACGGTGAGAAGATCATTGATCCTAGCTTACCAACTGTTCTAGTATATGGTCATTATGATGTTCAACCTGCAGATCCTTTACATCTTTGGGATTCTCCAGCTTTTGAGCCGGTAATCAAGAAAACAGACTTACATCCTGAAGGAGCTATTTTTGCCAGAGGAGCATGTGATGACAAGGGTCAAATGTACATGCATGTAAAAGCCATGGAATACATGACTCAAACTGGCAACTTACCTTGTAATGTGAAATTTATGATCGAAGGTGAAGAAGAAGTAGGTTCTGAGAGTTTGGGATGGTTTGTAAAACAAAATCAAGAAAAGTTAGCCAACGATGTCATCTTGATCTCGGATACTGGAATGATCTCTAATACGCAACCTTCCATCACAACAGGACTTAGAGGCTTGAGTTATGTTGAAGTAGAAGTAACAGGTCCAAACCGCGATCTTCACTCAGGATTGTATGGCGGTGCTGTGGCAAACCCCATCAATATTCTGACGAAAATGATTGCTTCTCTTCATGATGAAAACAATCATATCACCATTCCTGGTTTCTATGATAAGGTAGAAGAACTTTCAAGAGAAGAAAGAGATGAGATGGCAAAAGCTCCTTTTTCTTTAGAAGATTATAAGGCGGCTTTGGATATTGATGATGTATATGGTGAAACTGGTTATACGACTAATGAAAGAAATTCAATCAGACCTACTTTAGATGTCAACGGGATCTGGGGAGGATATACGGGTGAAGGAGCTAAAACCGTAATTGCGTCGAAAGCCTATGCAAAGATCTCGATGAGATTGGTTCCTAATCAGGATTGGCATGAGATCACAGATCTTTTCAAGAATCATTTTGAAAGTATTGCTCCTAAATCAGTAAAGGTGAAGGTAACTCCTCATCATGGTGGACAAGGTTATGTAACTCCCATAGACAATATTGGATACCAAGCCGCTAGCAAAGCTTATCAAGATACATTTGGTGTAACTCCGATTCCCCAAAGAAGTGGAGGAAGTATTCCAATTGTTGCTCTGTTTGAAGACGAGTTGAAAAGTAAGACTATTTTAATGGGATTCGGATTAGACAGTGATGCGATCCACTCACCTAATGAACACTTCGGGATCTTTAACTATCTCAAAGGAATAGAAACGATTCCGCTGTTCTATAAATACTATACAGAATTATCAAAATAGATCTCTTGTCTTAGATTTAGATAAGAATAAAAAGAGCTGGTAAACTAGACCTACTGTCATTCTGTCCCGACGGTTCGGGATATTTCAGAATCTGAAACGAGTTCAGATTGACAAATCGAGGGGTTTACCCAGCTCTTTTCTATTATGGAAGATAAGACAATCCTTTTCTTGTTTTCCAGAGGAAGTACTTTTCAAAAAGCACTTTAAACACATCATAAAAAACATTTGGGATCATAATGGCAAAGTTTCTAGGTTTGAACAAGTGATCACTAATAATGATTACCTCTTTTTTACCAGCATCCATGATACACAATCCAGGAATCTTACCCCAAGCTTTCTTTTTAAGCTTTGTTTTTCCCTTACTTAATCGGATTATATTTTCTGCAACTATTTTTCCAGTTTCATCTGATGGATATCCTGTCTTGGGTGAAGAGAATGGAACCTTTCCTGGTTTGAAAGGAAGGTCAACTTGCACCGCGATACCTGCTGCCCAAACATTCTTAACGGTTGGGTGTTGATAGGTTTCCTCTACAGGAATATATCCAGTTGGTGTTGGAGTTAATCCTGGTGAATTCGTGACTAAATCTACACCGACAAATGGAGGCATTAACATGGTAAATTCACTTTCCAGAACCTCTCCGCTGCTCAACCTAACTTGTTTGGCTTCTACCTCTTCTATGGCAACCTCTGTTCTATAATGAATATTAAACATCTTCATAAAACTGATCAACATCGTTTTACCCATTGGCATTCCATCAATTCCAAAATGACCTAAATAGTCTTCTGGAGTTACCCAATATAGATCGACCTTCTTACGTATCTTCTGCTCACGCAACCATTTTTCAACATTGAATAAGAATTCATAAGCCGCTCCCATACAACCTGCATTCTGAGTTGCACCAATCACGATAGGACCAGGATTCTTTTTAAAATCCTCTAAAGCCTTTTTCGTTTTCATGGCTCCATCTGGAGTTCCGATATAATAAGAGTGCTCTTTAATCCCTTTTACAGATTCAAAATCTACCTTAGGACCAGTTGCCATGACAAGATGATCATATTTAAAATCACCTTTTGTAGTGGCAACCATATTCTTCTCAGTATCCACTTGGATGGCTTCAGCATGCACAAATTGAACACCTCTATCTTCTAATAATTTATCCTTTCTAAAGGAAATATCTTTGATCTTTCTTCTTCCGAATGGGACCCATATAAGAGATGGGATAAATAAAAACAATGGAGATTTATCAATAAGTATCACCTTATGATCTTTCTTCCCTTTTCGAACAATTTCTAAAGCGGCGGTCATCCCAGCGAAGTTTCCACCAATAACAACTGTAGTTTTCATGATTCTCGGTTTTTACATCTCTAAGGTAGAGCAAAGAACCGCCAGATAACATGATAAATATCAGGATGTAACTTATGTTACTTAAGGATATAAGCTTTGATAATGAAGTCTATTTCTGGATAGTTCTTTCGAATAAATTTGTTCCCATATTTCTGAATGGAGTCTTGTCTCATTCCTAGTTTATCTCCATAACCACCGTGAAACTTTTCAACGTTTTCTATACCTGAAGTCACTTTTGCAATTACAGGGAAACCTTTCACTCCACCATAATCTAAAGTATCTAATCTCAAATTATCCTTTAAATTAATAAAGATCTGCGTAGTTCTTGTTTTTACTCCTGATCTTGCGAAAGAAATCGCTCCTTTTTTATTGGACTCAATTACAGGCTCGTCATCTACCTTTATATTATTCCAACTCTTATTGAGGATGCTATCATTATGAATTCCGAACTGAGCCACAAAATTTG
Source organism: uncultured Flavobacterium sp. (assembly GCA_964505885.1). Lineage (GTDB taxonomy): Bacteria > Bacteroidota > Bacteroidia > Flavobacteriales > Flavobacteriaceae > Polaribacter. The sequence goes on along the minus strand of CAZDKB010000030.1, from coordinate 22,381 downwards.
GTACTACTCGGAATACAGACATGTCTGTATAATAACCTCTTTTGATTAATTGGTATAACCTATCGACTCCAAGAGGAGACCATTCTCTCTTTGCTTCAATATCAAAGTTCCCTTGGGTAGTCTCAAAACGAGCTTTGAAATATGCTGGAGCCTTCTCTGCTGTCCATTTTTCCTTAAAGAGTTTCGGACTGCAAGCCGACAAAATAACTATTGATAGTAAAAAGAGTAGGATACGTTTCATGATGGTCTTGTTTTTGATAAACAAATATAGCATCATTTGTTGGATGGCATCGGTTTGTTGGATGTTAGATGCTTGATGTTGGGTGTTAGTTGCAAAAAATAAGGATTTAACGTTTACTCTTTGCGACTCTGCCACTTTGAACTCTGCCTACGGCAGGCAGGTTCTGAAACAATCATTCGTTAACATTAATTTAACTCTACATTTGTAGAATATAAATTTTTTATTCTATATTTGTAGAGCATAAAATTAGATTCACATGCAATTATCGAAATCAGAAGAGCAGTTAATGCAATATTTATGGAAGCGTGGTAAAGCGTTTATGAAAGACCTATTAGAAGACTTTCCAAATCCTAAGCCCGCTACGACAACAGTAGCGACCTTGTTAAAAAGGATGGCAGACAAGGGTTTTATCGATTATAACACCGTTGGAAAGTCAAGAGAATATTTTCCATTAGTTAAAAAATCGGACTATTTCGCAAAGCATGTAAATGGATTGATCAAAAACTTCTTCAATGATTCTGCGAGTCAGTTTGCTTCTTTCTTTACCAAGGAAACAGATTTAAGCAATGAAGAATTGGAAGAATTAAGAAAGATCATCGATCAACAAATTAAAAAGAACAAGCAATGATATCATATTTGATCAAATCAGGATTGTGCCTTGCCATTCTGCTCGCATTTTATCATATGGTATTAGAGCGAGAAAAGATGCATCAATTCAATCGATTCTATCTTTTAGGAAGTGTCTTGTTTTCATTTTTGGTTCCTTTTACGTTTATCTATGTTGAAGCAGAACCGAAGGTAATTATAGATAATCTAACCGTAAATTATTCAAGTGCCTCGGAGATAACTGAAATAGCGTCCAGCCAAAGTTTAGTTTGGACTGACTATCTATTGATCCTTTATACATTCGTTTCAACGATCTTATTGATACGTTTTGTCAAGAACTTTGTAGACATCTTAGGTACAATCAGAAAGAACACAACCCTAAGCTATAACAAGGCAAAACTAGTTCTTGTTGATGATTCTATCTTACCACATACCTTTTGGAATTATATCTTCATCAACAAAGATGAATATGAGAGTAAAAAGGTGGAAAGAGAATTATTTACACATGAATTAGCCCATGTGACTCAAAGACATACCATAGACGTTCTGATCGTAGAGATCTTACAGATCGTTCTTTGGTTCAATCCTTTTTTCTATCCATTGAAAAAAGCGATCCAACTTAATCACGAATTTTTAGCAGATGACAATGTAATTGCATCGCATAACGATATTCCAAAGTATCAATATTTATTATTAGATAAAGCTGCTTGGAAGAACAAATATTACTTGGCCAGTAATTTGAATTATTCACTTACAAAAAAACGATTATTAATGATGAAAACACCCAATTCAAAGTCGACACTTCTTTGGAAGAAGTTAGCGATTGTTCCCTTGATGGGAGGATTGTTTTTTCTTTTTGCCGACCGAGTTGAAGCACAAACGAAAAAGAAAAAACCAGTTATTAAGGAAGTAGTACTGAATTCTGAAGCAACTCCAGCACAGATGGAGAAATACAGATATTTATTAAAGACTTCTGAAGAAAGCAAACAATTTAAAATGAAGGACATTGAGCAGATGGTCTATATCTATAACCTAATGTCTTCAGCACAGAAAAAAACGGTTAAGGATGTACGTGAAATCGTTCCTCCTCCACCTCCACCGATCAAGCGTAAAGATCTTCCTGAAGGTAAATTCAGAGATTATAAGGATGGATCTAAATATGCCGTATGGATAGACGGAGTTTCTGTAGACAATAAAAAATTGAATGCTTTCAATGCAAGCGACTTTGTTTCTTACACAGAAAGCTCTGTTAAGAAGAATGCAAGGTCAAAGAGATTTCCTCAAGCCAATCAAGTAAGCTTGTATACGGAAAAGTATTTTGAGCAACTTGCCTATCAAGAAAGACGAATACTTAGAGAGGTAAAGGTGAAAGAAAAAAAATTGCCACCTCCTCCACCAAAGATCGCGAAGAAGGTGATTGAAAAATCGCCTCCTCCTCCACCAAAACCTATCAAGATTGAGGTGGTGAAGAAAAAGAACAAGAATAAAAAAGGAGAATTAATTGATATAGTTGAAGAGATCGAGGAACCTGTAATAGAAGTTAGAGAGGTTATTAGAGAGACTCCAGAGGAAGAGGAAAAAGAAGTGGAAGTGATCGAGATCATTAAGGAAGAGAAAGTAGAAACCATAGAGCTCCTTGAAAAAGAACATGAAAAGCATGAGATCCATAAAGAAATGCACGAGAAAGAGCACGAACACGAGGAAGCTCACGAAGACCATTTGAAAGAGACCTATAAAGAGATGGTTCAGCAAAAAGCAAAGTTCTACCTCAACGGAAAAAAGATCAGCGCTAAAAAAATCAAGAAATATTTCTTCGATAAAAAAGACAAAGTAAAAACAATTGATGTCATCAAAAAGAAAGACAAATTCACAGTTAAGTTGAAGACAAAATAAGCAAAGAGGTTGTCTCAAAACTCCTTTTCTGTCAATCTGAACGACGATTCAGATTCTCAAATAAACTGAAAAAAGAGGTTTAAAAAGACCCTGAAATAAATTCAGGGTGACAGTTTTATAGTTTTGAGACAACTTCTTTAACGTTCTGTTAAGAAACATTTTAGCCTTTGGTGCGTTCTAATAGAGAATCAACCTAAACTATATTCCCGTGCTAAAGAAATTCTTCCTCCTCTGTTCTGGTGTAGACCTTAAACTTATAGATACTTGCTCAAATGGCGAGCAAAACAAATATGCTGGTATTGGCGCCACCGTGTTTTTTACTGCTGTAATGGCAACTTTAGCTTGTAGTTACGCGCTATACACCGTCTTTGACTATATCTATTCTGCTATTTTCTTCGGACTGATTTGGGGATTATTGATCTTTAATTTAGACCGATTTATCGTTTCTACTATCAAAAAAAACGATTCAAAATGGAAAGAATTCTTGCAGGCTGTTCCTCGTATTATTTTAGCGATGATCATAGCCATGGTTATATCTAAACCCTTAGAGTTAAAGATCTTTGAAAAAGAAATCAACTCCGTCCTATTGGAAGAGAAGAACAATATGACCTTGAAAAATAAAGATCAAATTGCCAAACAATTCGAACCAGAGATTGCTAAACTCAATAACGGAATCAAAGCATTGAAGGATGAAATCGACACCAAGGAGCAAGATGTGAACGATCTTTATGAAACTTATATCGCTGAGGCAGAAGGAAGAAAAGGAACTTTATTGGTAGGTAAAGGACCTGTTTACAAAGAGAAAAGAGATAAGCATGATGCGGCTCTTAAAGAATTGAGTCAATTGAAAACGGAGAATAAACAAAAGATAGAAAATAATGAGGCAGCCATTGCCCAATTGCAATCCGACTGGAAAAAGGCCGAAGCAGATACTCAGCCTATCATTTCTAATTTTGACGGATTCATGGCAAGAATCAATGCTCTTGGAAAACTTCCTTGGCTCCCTTCTTTCTTTATCTTCTTATTATTTCTAGCCATTGAAACGGCTCCTATTTTTGCCAAATTAGTTTCTCCGAGAGGTGAATACGACTACAAATTAGAAGATGCTGAATCAGCCGTGAAAAATTGGGTAGCTCAACAAGTAGATCAGCGAAATGAATTATTAGATACGGATGTCATTGTAAATTCTAAAGTTTATACAGATCTGCAAGAAGATCAAGATGTTTATGATTATAAACGCAAGAAAGCTCAAGAGCTTATGAGAGATCAGGCGGATGCATTCTACAGAAAACAAAAAGGATTATTATAAGAATCTCAACTTTCTGATTACATTTAGAGTCTATGATTCTAACCACAGAGCGTCTTATCATAAGAGAACTTACTTTAAAAGATCGAAGCTTTTTCTTTGAGCTGGTGAACGACCCAGCTTGGATCCAAAACATCGGTGACAGAAATGTAAAGACCCTTCAAGACGCTGAAGATTATCTTAAAAACAGAATCATTCCTCCGTATAAAGATCTAGGATTTGGTTTTTATGCCGTTGTTGATAAAGAAACGAAGACTATTCTGGGGATCTCCGGATTTATCAAAAGAGATGAATTAGAACATGTAGATGTGGGTTTCGCATTCTTACCTGAAGCAAGAGGAAAAGGATTCGCATTTGAATCTACCCAAGCTTTGATGGACTATGGTAAGAAAACTCTAGGATTCACTACCATTTTAGGAATCGCCAACAATGAAAACAAACGTTCTCATCGTCTTCTTGAAAAAATCGGACTTAGATTCCAGAGATATATTCAACTCTATAATGAAGAAAAAGAAATTAGCTTGTTCTCTACTTAATTTCCAATGAGGTAAATTTGAAAGAATTACCATCAAACAAACCTTTATCACTCAATTTCAATGAAGGGATAACCAATAGTGCCATAAAAGACAAGGTCATATATGGAGCTCTTAAAGTACTTCCCATTTCTTTTGCCATCAAATCTAACTCGGCATAGGCTTTCCCAATAATCTCTACAGGTTGATCACTCATGATACCAGCTACTGGTAAAGGCACAACTTTTTCAGAATCATTTGTAACTGCGCATACTCCACCTTTATTTTCTATCAATAAGTTCACCGCCTTACAGATCATTTCATCAGATACTCCTAATGCGATGATATTATGAGAATCATGACCTACAGAGCTGGCAATAGCACCTTCTTTCAATCCGAAGTTTTTGATAAAAGCAACAGAAGGATTAGAATCAGAATATCTATTCACAACCGTCATTTTCAAAATGTCAGAATCAATATTTGAGATTAGATTTCCATCCTTTGTCAAACTGTCCATCTCTATTTCATTGGTAACTAATTCGCCATCCAAAGCCTCGATTACCCTGATTCTTTCAGAAGCCGAATGAAACTCGAAATCTGAAATCTTTTTAAGATTCACATGAAAGTTATTCAAGACCTCAAAATCAACATGAGGAACAAATGACTTTCCCCTTTGAGCAACAAGCTCTCCGTCAATATAGGTCTCCAACACATTGAAATCAGTTAATGAATCCACCAAAATAAAATCAGCTTGATCTCCCTCTTTGAGTAAGCCTACATCCAACCCATAATGCTTCACTGGGTTCACACAAGCCGCCTGTAAAACCTGAAATACATCGATTCTCTTTTTAACCGCTCTTGCACAAAGTTGATTGATATGACCCAGCAAAAGATCATCGGGGTGTTTATCATCTGAACAAAACATCATATTCTCATAATGTTTTGGTAATAGGTCGATTAATGCATCAAAATTCTTTGCCGCACTACCTTCTCTGATGATAACTTTCATACCCTTTTGTAGCTTTTCTAATCCTTCATCATAAGTAAAACACTCATGATCCGTAGAGATACCTGCAGAAATATACTTTGTCACATCATCGCCTCTTAATCCTGGAGCATGACCGTCTATGGGTTTGTCAAAATGTTTCGCCCAAGCAATCTTTTTCATCACTTCTTCATCATCGAAAAGCACGCCTGGATAATTCATCATCTCAGCCAAATATTTAATATCTGGTTTTGCTAAAAGGTCTTTAATATCCTCTGAATCTATAACTGCACCGGCACTTTCAAAGGAAGTTGCTGGAACACAAGAAGGAGCACCAAAATTAAACTTCAATGGAGTTTGCTTTCCATTTTCGATCATAAAATGAACTCCTTTTACACCCAATACATTGGCAATTTCATGTGGATCAGAGACTGTAGCCACGGTTCCATGACAAACTGCAACTTTCGCAAATTCAGATGGAACCAACATAGAGCTTTCAATATGAATATGAGCATCTACAAAACCTGGAAGTATAAAAACTTCCTCCTGGTGATCTGCGGACCTAACAAATTGAATCTTTCCATTTCTAATACCAATTTCGCCTTTGTAAATTCGTCGATTCTCAATATCAACTATGTTTCCTTGTATGATCATATCACAAAGCTAATCAAGATGGCCAAACAAACCTTGTTTATCTCATTTAATATTCTTCAAGATTCTTAAACAATCGCTTAGACCTTGTATCATTTTATCTTAGAATCATAAGATATTATCCATTATAAAGCTTCAATAATGAATTTTAAAATAATATAGAATTAGATATAGGCTTTTGATTATTTTTAAATCATGGATGACTTCTTTGATATTGTAATCAAAAACAATCGAAAACATAAAGAATGATGGATTTTAACGACCTAAAAATTACGCTTCAAGAGGCAAAAGAAATCCTTTCCACAAAATACAATATTGCAGGAAGTCTCTCTGAATTACCTGGAGATGTTGATTTCAATTTTCGAGTAAAACTGGAAAATGAAGATGGTTACATTTTAAAAGTATCTCGTCCAGATCAAGACAGCGAATACTTAGAGTATCAAAATTCTATATTCAATTACCTAGAGTCTTTTTCAAATCTTATTGCTCCTAAAGCAGTTTTAAGCTTAGAAGGGAAGTCTATTGAAGACTACGTGGATAAAAATGGACTTCAACGAAAAGTTAGATTACTGACTTGGATTCCAGGAAGATTATGGAGTTCTGTAAATCCACATTCCAACAATCTCAGAACTAGTTTAGGTGAAGTATGTGGAAGGTTGACATCTGCACTTCAAAATTTTGAGCATGAAGGAGCGCATAAGAACTTTCAATGGGATGTGGCTCAATCTCTTTGGACAAAGGAATACGTAAATCTATTCACACCAGAGCAGAGAGAACTCGTCATTCATTTCCAATCCTTGTTTGAAAAGAATCAAGATACGTATCAAAACCTCCGAAAATCAATTGTTCACAACGATGCGAATGACAATAATGTTCTTGTTTCTGATGACTTGATCCATCCTAAGGTAATTGCGGCTATAGATTATGGAGATGCCATGTATACCCAAACGATAAACGACCTAGCCATCACCTGTGCTTATGCCATTATGCATCACGAAGATGCTTTGGAAGCATCACTATCCGTAGCTCAAGGATACCATAAGTCATTTCCACTCGAGGAAAAAGAATTGTTTCATTTGTACAATGCGATTGCAATGCGTTTGGTAATCTCAGTAACCAAATCAGAAATCAGTAAGGTAAAAGAACCAGAGAACACTTATTTGCTGATCAGTGAAAAACCAGCTTGGGAAGTACTTGAAAAATGGTATGAAGTTCATCCCGAATTTGCTTATTACTCTTTTAGAGAGGCATGTGGGTATTCTGCTCATCCAAAAGAACAGGGTTTTAAAGATTGGGCAGTCAAAAATGATTTCTCTTTAGATCAATTATTCCCTACGATTAAAAAGAACGACATTCACTTATTAGACCTCAGTGGTTCTAGCTCATGGGTAGGACATAGAACAGAATTTAACGACCTTGATCTTTTTCAATTCAAGATAGATAAACTTCAAAAAGAACACCCCAAAAAGATCATCGCAGGAGGATACTTGGAACCCAGACCTATCTATACCTCAACCGCCTATGATAAAATTGGGAATTACGGAAGAGAAAGTAGAACTATTCATTTAGGAGTTGACTACTGGCTTCCAGAAAACACGCCAGTTCATGCTCTATTCGACGGTGAAGTTGTAATAGCCACAAATGATGTTGGAGACAAGGAATATGGAGGATTGATCGTATTAAAACATCAGGTCGATGATCTCAAATTTTATACTTTATATGGTCATAATACCCCAGATAGCGCATTACAATATCAGGTGGGAGATTATATCGAGAAAGGAAGTGAAATATCCAAACTTGGTAATTATCCCGAAAACGGCAATTGGGCTCCCCATCTGCACTTTCAGATTATGTTATCCATTTTTGATTATACAAATGACTATCCGGGTGTAGCCTATCCAAATCAAATTAATATTTGGAAGAGTTTGTGTTTAGATCCAAATCTTTTGTTCAAACTAGAGAACTTGAACTCAAAGGAATCAATCTCAAATCAAGAACTAATCAACTTCAGAAAACAATCTTTGGGAAAAGGACTGAGTCTACAGTATGAAACACCGTTAAGAATGGTGCGAGGAGATGGAGTTTGGCTGATTGATGAAAAAGGAAAGAAATATCTAGATACCGTAAATAACGTGGCACATGTGGGGCATGAGCATCCTTCAGTAGTTAAAGCAGGGCAAGATCAGATGGCTTTATTAAATACCAATTCAAGGTATTTACATGAAAATATCAATCTTATTACCAAGGAACTTCTCTCTACATTTCCTCCTGAACTAAGTGTGGTTCATTTTGTAAATTCTGGAAGTGAAGCCAATGAACTCGCTATCAGAATGGTAAAAACCGCAACCGGAGCCAAAGACATCATCGCCTCTGAAATTGGTTATCATGGTAACACCAATACATGCGTTGATATCTCTTCCTATAAGTTTGATGGTAAAGGAGGCACAGGAGCTCCAGAACATACACAGATATTCCCTTTACCCGATTCATTTAGAGGTAAATATAGAGGCGAAAACACTGGAGAAAAGTATGCAGAAGAGGTTCAAAAGTGCATTGATGAAATTCATCATAAAGGAAGAAAAGTAGGAGGGCTTATTGTTGAATCTATCATTAGCTGCGGTGGTCAAATTGAATTACCAGAAGGATTTTTATCTAAAGCTTATGAATACACACGAAAAGCTGGAGGTCTTTGTATTGCAGATGAAGTACAAGTAGGTTGTGGAAGAGTTGGCTCATTTTATTGGGGATTTCAACTGCATGATGTAGTCCCAGATATCGTGACCATTGGAAAACCCTTAGGGAATGGTCATCCCATTGCAGCCGTTGTATGTACTAAAGAAGTTGCAAATAAATTTGCTAACGGCATGGAATTCTTTAATACGTTTGGAGGCAACCCTGTTTCTTGTGCCATCGGTTTAGAAGTTCTCCTGACCGTTAAAAAAGAGAAATTACAAGAAAATGCGCTTAAGGTTGGAAATTATTTAAAAACAGAATTAATCAACCTAGCCAAAGAATTCCCTATTATTACCGATGTGAGAGGTCAAGGATTATTCCTGGGAATAGAGTTAACAGATTCCAATCTCAACCCCCTTCCAAAACAGACAAAATATTTGATCAACCGTATTAAAGAACACGGAATCTTAATGAGTTCAGACGGACCTGATAATAATGTTTTAAAGCTAAAACCTCCAATGGTATTTTCTAAAGAAAATGCGGATGATGTCATTAAATATCTTAGAAAGATTTTGAGTGAAGATTTTATGACACATTTCTGATTAGGACAGCGGTAAATTCTTAGCACTTTACCCTTTACAAAACAACTTAAAATGAAAATGTTACATTTTAAGATCAAATAACTTAATTTTAAACAATCAACTAATTCAAATAACATGTTACGTAAAATTCTTTTAGCACTAATTGTTTCTCTGAATGTCGTTTTTGGATACTCTCAAAAGAAGAAAGCTGACAAGCCCAAAAAATGGGATGTAAATAACCCACACAAGGATTGGAAATACAAATCCTTCAATCTTCAAACCGACGAAGGAACTTGGATGAATCTTGATGTGAGCCCTGACGGAAAAACCATTGTGTTTGATATGTTAGGTGACATCTATACCATGCCTATCACAGGAGGTAAAGCAACTGCATTAAGAACAGGAATGGCTTATGAGGTTCAACCTAAATTCAGCCCAGATGGAAAATATATATCCTTTACCAGCGATGCCGAAGGAGGAGATAATATTTGGGTCATGACTGCCGATGGTAAAAATGCGAAGTCCATTACTAGCGAGAAATTCCGATTATTGAATAATTCAACTTGGACAGCGGATGGAAAGTCTATCATAGCAAGAAAACACTTTACCTCGCAGAGATCTTTGGGAGCCGGAGAGATGTGGCAATATCCACTTCAAGGTACAGGAGGTATTCAGTTAACAAAAAGAAGAAACGATCAACAGGACGTGAACGATCCCGACATTTCTCCGGATGGTAAATATCTGTACTATGCTGAAGATATGTATCCAGGCGGATTTTTCCAGTATAACAAAGACCCAAACAAGCAAATCTATGTGATTAAAAGGTATGAGTTTGAAACTGGGAAAACAGAAGTGGTTACTGGAGGACCTGGTGGAGCTGCTCGACCTGTAATCTCAAGAGATGGGAAGAAAATGGCATTTATCAAAAGAGTGCGTGAACAAAGTGTTCTTTATATTCATGACCTAGAAAGCGGAGAGGAAACTCCTCTTTATTTTGATCTAGATAAAGATCAAGCAGAGGCTTGGGCTATTTTTGGAGTATATCCACATTTCAACTGGACTCCAGATAACAGAAATATCATCTTCTGGAGTGCAGGAAAGATCAACTCTATAAATTTAGATTCAAAGAGAGCTACTGTAGTTCCTTTTGAAGTAAATGCAGACATCAAGCTTGCAGAAACTCACAGAGTTAAGCGACCTGTATATCAAGAGAATTTTACTTCAAAAATGATCAAAGACGCCAAAACATCGAGAGATGGAAAGACTTTGGTTTTTACCGCATTGGGCCATATATACACGAAAAAATTACCGAACGGAACTCCTAAGAGAGTAACAAATTTAACCGATTTTGAGGCAGACCCAAGCTTCTCTTATGATGGAAGGTCCATATTATTCGTCACATGGAACGATGAGAACTTGGGGGCTATTTATAAGGTAAATACAGATGGATCTGGATTAACTAAGCTTACACAAAAGAAGGGTATTTACAGAACTCCTGTTTTTGATGATTCAGGAACAAAGATCGCCTATCGTAAAGAAGGTAAAAATAGAGATCAAGGATTCGATTTTACCAAAGAAACGGGAATCTACACCATGAGTAGAACAGGTAAATATTCAAAGAAGATAGCCACCAATGGAGAGTTTCCTCAATTCTCTGAAGACGGTACAAGAGTGTTCTTCCAATCAGGTGGAACCTTCTTCGGAAGCCTTACTAAAAAACTAAAAAGTGTAGACCTTACAGGTAACAAAGAAAGAACTCACTTTTCATCGAAATTGGCCAATAGATTATTACCTAGTCCAGATAATAAATGGGTGGCAATGGTGCATCTTCACAAGGTCTATGTTGCTCCATTTGTCATGAATGGAAAAGAATTAAATCTAGATGCAAATACAAAAAACTTTAAGGTAGAAAGTCTATCGGATAAAGCGGGTATCAATATTCATTGGACAGGAAATAGCAAAGCGATTAACTGGACATTAGGTGAGACCTTGTACACAAAGAAACTGACAGACAACACAAATGATCCATTCTCAAAATCGAACTTAAACAAAGATCCAGAGACAAGTATTACCATTGATCTTGAGGTGAAATCTGATGTCCCTGAAGGAAGAGTAGCCTTTAAGAACGCACGACTAATTACCATGGATGGTGACAAAGTGATTGAAAATGGAACTATCATTGTAAACGCGAACAAAATTGAGAAGATTGGTACTTCTGGTTCAGTAACTATCCCTGAAGATGCCAAAGTTTATGATATGAAAGGCAAAACAATTATGCCTGGTATTGTAGATGTTCACGCTCATGTTGGAGCATTCAGAAATGGCCTAAGTACTCAGAAGCATTGGCAATTCTATGCGAATTTAGCCTTTGGTGTAACTACTTCTCATGATCCTTCTGTTCATACACAAGCCGCTTTTACTTTAGAAGAATTGCAAAGAGCCGGATTAACAGTAGGACCTAGATTATTCTCTACTGGATTTATTTTATATGGTGCAGAAGGAGATTTCAAGGCAGTCATCAACAATATGGAAGATGCAAGATTTGCCATTGAAAGAACCAAAGCTTTTGGTGCCATGTCTGTTAAGAGTTACAATCAGCCGAGAAGAGAGCAGCGCCAACAGGTAATGCAAGCCGCTAGAGAGCTAGGAGTAAATGTGGTACCTGAGGGAGGTTCAACTTTCTTCCATAATATGAGTATGATCTTTGATGGCCATACAGGAATTGAGCATAACATCCCAGTAAACCCAGTTTATAAAGATATTCTTTCACTTTGGAGTAATAGCAAAGTAGGATACACTCCTACTCTGATTGTAAATTATGGAGGGATGAATGGTGAAATGTATTTTTATCAAAAGTCAAATGTTTGGGAAAACAAAACATTATTAAAATACACTCCAAGATATGTTGTAGATGCAAGAGCTCGTCATAGAATTATGATTCCAGAAAAAGAATATTACAACGGACATATGCTTACGTCAAGAACCGTTACTGACTTATCCAAATTAGGAGTGAAAGCCAACCTAGGAGCTCACGGACAATTACAAGGTTTAGGAGCACACTGGGAGTTATGGATGCTTCAGCAAGGTGGAATGAGCAACTTAGACGCTTTAAAAGCAGCAACAATTAACGGAGCAGAATACATAGGAGTTGGAGATGAACTCGGCTCATTAGTTGAAGGAAAACTTGCCGATCTTATTGTATTGGATAAGAACCCATTGGAAGATATCCAAAATACAAACTCTGTTACTCATACCATGATTAACGGTCGTTTGTATGACATTTCCACCATGAATGAAATAGGAAATTACGACAAGAAACGAAGTAAGTTCTACTGGGAAAATGGGAAGTACAATATGGGAGTTCCCTTTAATGTGAATACCATGAGTTTTATGACTCCACAGTGTAGTTGTAGAAATTAAAACTTAAAAAAAGCTCTTTAGTCTATTGAATCATCTAAAGAGCTTTTTTTTATTCTAATTCGTAGATGATACCCGATTTTCTGAATATCTCGTCAGAATCTCAGAATCAACTTTTACAAGTATTTTTTCAGAATATGTAGACAGACTGGTTAGAACAAGAAGAGAGGCAAAGAGGCTTATAGAAATTACGGATTGATCGTTAGTTCTATAAATCTACAATTCTTTATTAACAATCAGTTTTACAGCGTGTTAAAACGTGTTAATTGAACATCTCTTGTGACAAATAATGACACATATTGAATTGTTAAATTAAAATTTACGCAGTACTTGATAGGGATTCATATCTAGTGAATTCTTTTTCTCAGAAACGATCTCACTGACCAATTTACCCGTAGCAGGCCCCATACTCCACCCCATCATTGCATGACCAGTCGCGATTGTCAAGTTCTTACAAAGATCCGTTTTTCCGATATATGGAAGTCCATCTGGTGAAACAGGTCTTAATCCACATTGAGCATCGGATTTTTCTTCTTCTGTAATCTGCAGTCCTGTGAAATATCTAGAGCCAGCATTTGCAATTGCATTCACTCGAACTGGATTGATATTATGGTTGATTCCACCAATCTCCATGGTTCCGGCAAAACGAGTAAAACCATTCATAGGGGTTACTGCTACTTTTGCTTCAATTAGAATAGTTGGTAATGTAATTCCGGTTTCTCTCGGTACATTAATACGATAACCTTTTCCGGCTTGAACCAATAAGTTTATTCCCAATTTTTTACTGAGGAGTGGAGTCCAACTTCCGGCAGCCATGACAAATTCATCCGCATAAACTTCACGTTTATCTGTAATCAATTTGGTGATTTTTCCACTGGAAGATTCTATGTCCTTTACCTCTTCATTTGCAAAAACCTCTACTCCATTTCCCTTCAAATACTTAAGCATATCTCTCATGAACTCATGAGGAGTCATATGTCCGTCACAATGATAAAAAACCGCTCCTTTAACATCTAGGTTAGCATTGGGTTGAATCTTTTGTACTTCTTCTCGATTCAAATTCTCGACTCCTAATCCAAGCTCAATTCCTTTTTGACCCACTTTCCATTCTGCTTCACCAGCTTTATCTGTTTGATAGGCCATCAGTAAGCCCTTATGGTCATAATGAAATTTAAAGATATTAGAGTCTTTCATCTCTTGATACAATTCTCGACTAAAGACATTGATATCTTTAATAATCTTCATTGAGTTTTCAACCTTCTTATGGGTAGCAGATTTTTTGAAAGCCCAAGCCCACTTTAAAAATTCTGAGTCTAATCTTGGCTTTACATAAAACGGGCTTGCCGGACTCAGCATCCATTTTAATCCTTTGGTAATCATTCCGGGTGCAGCCAAAGAAACAATATGACTCGGTGTTAAGTAACCCGCATTCACATAGGAAGCTCCTTTGGTAAAATCTGATTTATCTATCACCGTTACCTCATGACCTTCTTTGTTCAAATAATAAGCTGTGCTTAATCCAACGATTCCACCCCCAATAACGACAACTTTTTTAGACATGTTTTAAATATATTAAATAACTGAAAATCCATGAGCATATGGATCATCCACATCATCAATTACGATGGTGTTATACCCATAAATCTTTGCCCATCCTTTTACACTCGGAACAATGGCAGGAAAATCACCAATGGTAGTTTCTTCTTCCACACAACCCACAAATGTGCTACCTATAAAACTTTCGTGAACAAAATCTTCTCCCTTTTTGAGTTTTCCTTTTGCATGAAGTTGGGCTAATCTAGCTGATGTACCTGTACCACATGGTGACCTATCAATGGCTTTATCTCCGTAAAACACAGCATTTCTACCGTGAGAGTTTGAATCAATCACATCACCTGTCCATAAAAGATGAGTGACATTCTTTATGGTTGGTTCTTCAGGGTGAATGAACTTATTTGGGTATCTTTTATTGATTCGTTCTCTAACAATTTGCGAGAATTGAATAATCTTGTTTGCTGTAAAGTCTTGAATGCCTGAGAAATTATCTTGAGGATCTATAATAGCATAAAAATTTCCTCCATAAGCAACATCAAACGTCAGTTCACCAAGTTCTGGACAATGCACCTTTAATCCTTCTGCAGCCAAATAACTTTTCACATTGGTAAGCTTTACCCAATCCACTTTATCACCCGTTTGCTGATAATCGATCTCCACCAGACCGGCTGGAGCCTCCATCCTTATTTTTCCTGGAGTTTTAGGTTGAATTAATCCTTCTTCTATGGCAATTGTTATAGTACCGATAGTTCCATGTCCACACATTGGTAAGGAACCAGAAGTCTCCAAAAATAAAATAGCAAAATCATTATTAGGATCATGAGGTGGATATAAAAATGAACCCGACATCATATCATGTCCTCGAGGTTCAAACATGAGTCCTGTTCGAATCCAATCATATTCTTGGATGAAGTGTTGACGCTTATCGCTCATCGTCTGTCCAATCAATGGTGGATGACCGGTTTTTACAACACGAACCGGGTTTCCGCAGGTATGCCCATCAATGCATTCGTAGATATGTCTACTCATTCTTTGTCTTCTCTATATAATTGTTGATTCTATTCTCTAAAATGGACAATGTGACTGTTCCTTCTTCTAAAATGATCTCATGAAACTCGCGAACATCAAAGGCATCCCCTAAAATGTCTTCTGCCTTTTTTCTCAATTCTCTTATCTTCAATTCACCCATTTTATAGGATAATGCCTGACCTGGCCATGAGATATAACGATCTGTTTCTGTTCTTACCTCATGAAGAGATAAAGCAGTATTTTCTGCCATATAATCTAGCATTTGCTGACGGGTCCATCCTAAAGCATGCACTCCTGTATCGACTACCAATCGGCAAGCTCGCCACATTTCATAGGTTAATTTTCCGAACCGCTCATAAGGAGTTGTATAAATACCCATTTCTGAGGCTAAAGTTTCAGAATATAATCCCCATCCTTCACCATAGGCTGAAAGGTATAAACCTCTTCTAAACCCTGGAATAGATTTGGGCAATTCGTTATTCAGAGAGATCTGTAAATGATGTCCCGGAACGGCCTCATGAGCTGTCAAAGCAGGAATGGTATAGAGAGTCCTACTTGGTAAATTATAGGTATTCACCCAGTAGTAACCCGCTTCTGTTTCGCTGTAAGATCCGGAGTATCTTCCACTTGTGTAATTTGGAGCTAAGGCAGCAGGAACTGGAACCACTCCATAGGGTTTTCTAGGTAATGTTTTGAAATACTTTGGCAATTCGGCATCGATTCTTTTGGAAATATCTCTTGCAAACATCAACAGCTCTTTCGCTGTTTTCGGATAGAATTGTTCATCGGTTCTTAAAAATTTTAGGAAATCTTCAAAAGAACCCTCAAAATTAAGCTCTTTGATAATTGCATCCATTTCGGCTCTAATTCGAGCCACTTCGCTTAACCCAATATTATGAATGTCTTGAGCTGTATACTTTTTACTGGTTGTATAATAATTGATTCTATTCTGGTAAAACTCTTTGCCATTTGGAGTTGTAGAAACTCCTAAGCCTTTCCTAGTATTAGGAAAGTACTCCTTTTCAAAGAATTTCTTGATCTTTTTATACTGATCAACTGCATTCTTTTTAACACTTCTTTTTGCTGCCTTTAAGATCGAATCTTTTCTTTCTTTTGTTAGAGACTCTGGAAGATTAAGAAAGGGTTTGTAAAAGTCACTTGTTGTAACATCTTTTACAATATGAATATCATAGGTTTTTTCATATTCATAAAAAACCGCTTTGGGTTGTGAGATCCCTTCTTTAACCCCTGCCTCCAAAAGATCCAAATTGTAATCAACTCTCTTGGGTAAGTCGGCCAGCCTTTTAAAATAGTCTTTTATATCCTTGTCATTTCTAAGCTTTCTATTTCCCATTCTGTTGAGTCTAAGATGAAAAGCATACTCATTTGTGATTGGATTCAAGAACATCTTATATTGATTGTAATCAATATTCTCTTGTAATACGAACATTAAGAGTTCATGAGAAATCTTATCGGTTTCGGATAATTCTGAAACATTGATCATCTTCAATTTTTGCAATAACTTTTCAGAAAACTTTGCTTCCTCGCCATAGAACTTGATTGTATTTTCCAAGGAGGATCTAGGTTCGAAATCATATTTTCTTTCCTTCTCGTATTCAGCAATAAGTTCATGTAACTTCTCTTTTGAAGTTGGGTTTGTAAATGCCATAAGGCTACAAACACATAGTAATCCAAAAAGTTTCAATATTCGCATAAGATTATACTTTATCTGTTGTTTTAATTCCGTTTAGAGTTCTCAAAATTTTCAATGGATTCTCATTTTTCAATTCATCCGGTAAGAGATCATTCGGCCAATCTTGATAACTAAAGGGTCTCACCCATCGGTTTATCGAATAAATTCCCACCGCCGTAAACCTGCTATCCGTAGATGCCGGGTAAGGACCTCCATGAACCATAGAAGGACAAACCTCTACTCCAGTTGGCACACCGTTATAGATGAGTCTTCCAACTCTATTTTGTAATGCAGACACCACTTCAGGATATTGATTTGCTTCGTAGGTCTCTCCGATCAATGTACCTGTTAACTGACCTTCTAATTGAGAAATGATCGTTTCAAGTTCCTTCGAATCCTCACATTGAATGACTAGTGAAAAGGGTCCGAAAACCTCTTGATGTAAGGTTGGATTCTTTAAAAACGAAGATCCATTTACAGTAAGAACAGCCTGTTGTGCGTAATTCGAATTGACCTCTGAGTCATAATTTGCGACCACATCAACTTCTGATTGAGCGAATGCTTTTTGCTTATTGTTCTCATAGGCTCCATGAATATTGGGGTGAAGCATTACCGAAGGTTCTTTGGCAATTATTTCATCTCCTAACTCACGAATAAAAGTAGATAGTTCTTCTCCTTTAATCCCCAAGATTAAACCAGGATTTGTACAAAATTGACCTGTACCCAAAGTAATAGAGCCTGCATAGGTAGAAGCTAGTTCTTTGCTCCTTTCTTTTAAAGCTTCAGGTAAAATCACAACTGGGTTGACACTTCCCATCTCTGCAAATACAGGAATAGGTTCTTCTCGTTTCGCCGCCAAATCCAGCAGGGCTCTACCTCCTCTTATACTTCCTGTAAAACCTACAGCCTTCACCTCTGGATGTTCTACTAATTGCACTCCGACTTCTATTCCACTGGAATTCAAATTAGAGAACACCCCATTTGGCATACCAGTCTTCTCAGCTGCTTTAATAATGGCCGAAGCAACCAATTCTCCGGTACCTGCATGCATTGGGTGAGATTTCACAATGACTGGGCACCCAGCAGCCAAAGCTGCTGCTGTATCTCCACCTGCGGTGGAGTATGCCAAAGGGAAATTAGATGCACCAAAAACTACTACCGGTCCTAAGGGAATATTCATTTTCCTAAGATCAGGTTTAGGAGCAGGAGTTCTATCAGGGATTGCCGTATCAATTGAAGCTTCTACCCAATCTCCTTTCGCGACTAGATCGGCAAAACTTCTTAATTGAAATACGGTTCTTCCTCTCTCGCCTTTCGCTCTCCCTTCTGGTAAACCTGTTTCTGAACAATAGGTTTGAACCAAGGTGTCATCCAGTGCAAGAATCTCATCAGCAATAGCGTTTAGGAACTCAGCTTTTCTGGTTCCAGACATCGATCTGAATTCCTTAAATGCCAGAGACGCCAATGAAACAGCACTATTGATCTCATTCGAAGTTGCTTCTGTATGAATAGAAGCATTCTCCATATTTAATATAGGATTGAAGGTTTTATAGGTTTTATTTCCTTCGGAAGACAATGTGCTTCCAATATGATTTTTTCCTGTGATCATTCTATAAATTTTTATAATCGGGTAAGGAAGGTCTGTTTTTCAACCCTTCTTCTATCACTGATAAAACGTGCTTTCTTTCTTCTCCAATCAATGGTAATCTTGGAGCTCTCACATTCTCACTTCCTAAACCTGTGGCTACTTCCGCTAATTTGATATTCTGTACTAATTTAGGGTTTATGTCTAACTCTAACAACGGTAAAAACCATCGATAAATCTCTACTGCTTCTTGAATTCTTCCTGCTTTTTGTAACTCATAAATGGCTACGGTCTCTCTTGGAAAAGCACATACCAATCCAGCGATCCAACCGTCTGCACCCATTAATAGACTTTCAAGTGCCAAGGTATCTACTCCGGTCATGATCTTTAATCGGTCTCCAAAACTGTTCTTGATTCTGGTTACATTCGAGATATCTCTTGTTGATTCTTTCACCGCTTCTATATTATCGCACTTTAAAAGCTCTTCAAACATATCTAAAGTAACTTCTATCTTATAGTCCACAGGATTGTTATAAACCATAATAGGTAATGACGTATTATTTGCAACCGCTTTAAAGTACTCCACAGTTTCACGGTCTCCTGCTTTATATCGCATCGGTGGCAACATCATTAATCCCTGCGCACCATCTTGTTCAGCTTTTTGAGCAGCGTCAATCGCCCCTTTGGTAGATTGTTCAGCAACATTCATTAGAACAGGCACCTTTCCTTTTACAATATCTACAGTTGTTCTGGTCAAGGTTCGTTTTTCTTCCTCCAATAAAGTACTCGCTTCTCCTAAAGTTCCCCCTAAGACGATTCCATGGACACCAGCATCCAACTGAGCCTGAATATTCTTTTCAAACATTACCAGATCTAATTGATCTGCATCTGTGAATTTTGTAGTTACTGCAGGCATTACGCCTTTCCATTGTATACTCATTTTGTTTTTATTTTATAGAACAAAAGTACTGGTCAACCAAAGCTTTCCTCTAGTTAAATTTATCCATAACTAATATTATATTATCCTATAATGTAATTTAATTTATATTTTTGAATATTATTTGCATATTTCTATGAAGGTACTTCCATTTCAGATTCCAAAACCCACCAATGATTCTTTGATCTATCAGGAGGATCATGAGTATGTATTTTATGATCAGTTACATCAACACGAAGAGATCCAGTTGAGTTTTATTTCCAAGGGATCAGGAACCTTGATTGTGGGTGACCGTATTTCACGATATCAAGAAGGTGATGTACTTGTCATTGATGGCAATCTTCCCCATGTATTTAAAAGCGATCCAAACTCGGATGAGAAATCACTTATGCTAAGTTTGTTTTTTACGCGAGATGGTTTTGGCGAAGGATTCTTCGAATTAGCCGAAATGAATGAGGTCAAATCCTTCTTCAGAAGAATAGAAAACGGATTCCGATGTCTTTCTAATCTAACTGCATTGGAACAGTCATTTGAGAGTCTTAAGAATCAAAGCAAATTAACTCAGTTTACAACATTCTTACAGATCTTAAAGCTTATTTCAAAATCGAAAAAAGAATCTTTGTCCTCTTACGTCTACAAAAAACAATACTCTATAAATGAGGGAAAACGAATGCGTGATGTGATGAGCTATACCATGCAACATTCACATGAAACCATTAAATTAGAGACCATTGCAGAAGTAGCAGCAATGACAAAAAATGCCTTTTGTAAATACTTTAAAAAACGAACGAATAAAACTTATATCCAATTTTTGACGGAGTTAAGGGTTGAAAATGCCTGTAAGCTTCTGGGTCAGAATAGTGATTCTTCAATCTCGGAAATTGCCTTTGAAAGCGGATTTGTAAATCTGTCAAACTTCAACCGTCAATTTAAAGCCCTAAAGGGAGTCTCTCCCTCGAAATTTAGAACTCAAAACTAAAGTCTTTTTAGTTCTTCCTTTAATTTTTTAGTGAGTCCTTGTATTACGGTCTCATAAGAATGGTCGATCAACTCAAAGACCAGAGAATCTGGAACATCTTCGTTTATTGTAACTGTATTCCAATGCGTTTTGTTCATATGCCATCCAGGGTTAATTCCGTCGTACTCCCCCCGAAGCTCCTGTGCCCTCTCAGGATCACATTTAAGGTTGATCTTGTATTCACCTCTTTCCCAAGAGTCTAGGCCAGTCAAGGCAAACATCTTACCCATCACCTTAAAAACCAAAGTAACCTGATCAAATGGAAAATGTTCCGTGACACCTTTTTTGGAAATACAATACTGATGTAGATGTTCGATATTCATAATCAGACTTTTAGATATAGATTTTAATATGAGACTCTAATTTAAATTTATTCTACTTTCAAAAAACAATATCTTGCCCATGAAACTACTAAAAAAATTGTTATGAATCGTGATCATCAGCTTGCCTTTTGCAAGAAATGTACTAATAGAAAAATGGATATGAAAGAAGGAATTCTTTGTAATCTTACAGGAAGAAAAGCCGACTTCCAAGATGAGTGTAAAAACTTCACTTTGGATGAATCTGTCAAAGTTGTCGAAGAACCTATTATTTTAGAACAAAACGAAGTACGACTTCAACTCAGTGAAGAACAGCTTGAAAAATTCCGAAGTGAACAGAATTTTATGGCTGGATTCTTCTCAAGCTTTGTGGTTGGAATTGTCGGTGCCGGTGTATGGGCCGCCATCACTTTGGCAACCAATTATCAGATTGGTTATATGGCACTAGCCATTGGAGCTGGAGTTGGTTTTTCTATGAGGATCTTCGGAAAAGGGATTGATCAGAAATTTGGAATTACATGAGGGGTTATTGCTCTATTAAGCTGTTTTTTAGGGAATATATTCGGAATTATTGGTTTCGCTGCCGAAGCAGGAGGATTGAGCTTTTTTGAAGCCGCTCTGATGATCGATTATTCACTTTTACCTGAAGTTATGGGAGAAAACTTTAGCCCAATAGACTTGTTGTTTTACGGAATCGCAGCCTATGAAGGATTTAAATTTTCATTTAGACCCATTAGCAAGGAACAATTAGCTGAAGCCTAATATCAGATTTAACATAAAATCCTGTTAAATAAAATCTTACGAGAAATTGGTTTGATTATTCTTTATACTTTGGAAGAATGAAAAAATCAATTTTTTTATTAGCTCTGGTAAGCTTTATCGGACTAAACGCTCAAAAAAAGGACATTTATCAATCCATAGAATCTGTCGTTGAACAAACTCATAAAACGGTTTCAGTTAAAGCTGGTCAAAAAATAGATACTGCTCATTTGAGAACACTTTTTCTACCCACCGCAAACTTTACCATGGTATGGAATGAAGAAAAAGACACAAAGCACGAGACTATGAGCTTAAATGCATTTATTGAATCTCTTGCTGATGATTATTATACCAAAGGTTTTTTTGAAACAGGTAAAGGCCAGATCATCGATCAGTACAAAAGTGTAGCTCAGGTTATGCAAACCTTCTATGGCGAAGACTCTGATGGTGAAAAAGGTTGGGGAATCAATAGTTATCAATTGATCTACTCAGACAATCGTTGGTGGATTGCTAATATGGTATGGACCATGAGCGATGAAGAAGGTAAAGATATTCCTAAGAAATATTTGAAGAACTAACCTATCGATTTAGCGTATTGGAATGATTTCGCTTATAGATTAA
>CAZDKB010000029.1:0-26460 GCA_964505885.1 uncultured Flavobacterium sp. | reverse complement strand
GGTCATGAACTCGGTCATAGAAATAATAGATTAGATGAATTCTGGGGAGAAATTCTTCTATTGACCTCTTTGAATACACATTTTTTACCTTACCATAACGGAGGCCATCATTTTAACGTTGCCACTCCAAATGACGCAGCAACAGCCAGAAGAAATGAGCTCCTGTATGTATTTTGGATACGATCTCATTTTATGAGTTATTTTCAAGCTTGGCAGATAGAAAACAAAAGATTAACAGACTCTGATAGAAGTTGGTTCCATATTCAGAACCGAATGATCATATATACCTTAGCTAATATCCTCTTACTGGGTGGTATTTTCTTTTTCTTCGGATGGTTTGGTTTAATAGCCTTTTTAGCGGCCGCAGTATTCGGAATCCTTCTTCTTGAAACAGTGAATTATATTGAACACTACGGACTCCTTCGAGAGAAAAATGAATATGGAAGATTTGAACGTGTAAAAAGAACGCATTCTTGGAATTCTGATCATGTGATAGGTAAGATGATGCTATTTAATCTTTCCAGACATTCTGATCATCATTATAATGGAAGCAAACATTATCAATTATTAAAATCACTTCCTGAGAGTCCTCAAATGCCAACGGGATATCCAGGAATGATGTTGCTATCATTATTTCCTCCTCTTTGGTTCAAATTGATGAATAAAAAGATTCAAAAACTAAACCCCTAAAGACCTTTATGTCTAAAAACAAAACTGTTACAGAAGCGATTGAATATCGCCGTTCTGTTAGAATTTACGACCCCGAAAAACCTATTGATACTTCGATCGTTAAGAAATGTCTCGAGAATGCAGCATTAGCTCCTAATAGTAGCAATATGCAATTATGGGAATTCTATCATATAACTGACAAAGAAGTAATCCAAAAATTTGCTCCTTTATGCTTCAACCAAAATGCCGCTAGAACGGCTCAACAATTGGTGGTATTTGTAACTCGAAAAGATCTGTGGAGAAAAAGAGCCAAGGCCAATCTACAAATGCTTGATAGTATCTTCCCTCCAAAACCTAAAAAAGAACAAAGTCGCAGAGAAAAAGTTGGAAGAACCTATTATGGGAAATTGATCCCTTTTACATACAGTGATTTTCTTGGAATCTTTGGATACATGAAATATCTAATGATCTTGATCTCAGGACTATTTAAACCTATGTATCGAGAAGTACGTAAAAGCGATATCAGAATTGTAGTTCATAAGACCTGTGCTCTTGCCGCTCAAAACTTTATGCTGAGTATGGCAGAAGTAGGTTATGACACCTGCCCGATGGAAGGCTCCGATACCTGGAGAGTAAAAAGAGTATTAGGCCTTCCTTTAAATGCCGAAGTAAATATGATCGTTAGTTGCGGGATTCGAAAACCAGAAGGTGTTTATGGAGAGCGATTCCGAATTCCATTTGATGAAATCTACAAAGAAATATAGATAACAACTATGAAAAAGATACTGATCACCTCCTTGCTCTTGTCCTTTTGCTTATCTGTGATTTCTCAAGAGAATTTTGAAGGAGTTATCGAATTTTCTGTAAACTTTAAAGACAAAAAAGGAGTATTTACAGATGAGGAAGCAAAAACGCAAATAGGGACTCGGCATACATATTACGCGAAAGGAGCAAAATTTCACTATACTTCAAATGGAAGCTTCAAAAGACGTGGATTTTACAATGGTAATGATACCGTGTTTACTCACTTCAACGGGATGAAGAAAGTATGGTTCAATTTGATCTCTGATTTAGATTCGAATAGAATGAAAGGATATAAAATTACAGACGTAAAAAAAACTATTCTAGGTTATGAATGCACTCAGGCTATCATCACCACCAGTCAATCTTCAGAAATCATCTACTTCACAGATAAATTATATATTGATCCGAAATATCACCGAAACTTTAGACATCTCAATCTAAATAAGTATGAGAGAATCACAAAAGGCGGAATGATCTTAAGGCATGAAGTCGATCATAGAGATTATACAGCAATTCACAGCGCCATCTCAATCGAAAAAAAATCTCTCAAAGATGCTATTTTCGAGAGGCCAAAACTTGAAGTAGAGCCCGCTCCAAAAATTTAATTACTTCTTTTTGAAAATCAGCACATTCTTCGATCTTTCAATCTCTTCTTGATTCAACATCATTTTGTTGAATTTACCGTTGAGATATTTCTCTGCCTGATCGTCATAGTGATCACTAAACACATTTCCAGACTGACCTGTAGGAAGAACACTCATACTGTTCTCGATATCCGAAAAATCTATAACTCTTCTTGTTGAAGGACCAGCAGTTACGTTATAATAACCATCTCCATTCAATTGAAACAACTGATTGTTGATTACCTCATTTCCACCATCCATATTAAAAGGCCCTACATTAAATATGTTCTTTAATAGTGCTCCTCCTGCTGCTAAAGCATGACCGTGCTCAACGCTAGATACAGATTTCCAAGTCCAAGTATTTACATCAGCACCTAATTGTTCTTCGAGTTGATTTACAGATTTTGAAAATACCGATCGCAAAATAATCGCCTTATCTTCTTTTTCTTCAGTATTGATATTATCCCACCATACTGACTCGTCTTTATTCAATTGAACAGCGATCATTTTCTTCATTAAACCACCGGTTTTCATAAAGCTCTCAAAACTATCACCCAATTCATCAGCAAATGTGGCTTCCATAAAATTGTAGATCACCTTTGTGTAGATAGTAGGAGCCACCTGCTCTTTACCATATCTACCATCCCAGTTCAATAATAATTTTAAAGAGGCACTTTCAGCATCTGATAATGTTTCCTTATCAAGCCCCTCGTCTATTTTGGTAATATTTTCAATCACAACGTTGGAAGTCACATCAAAAATCATTTTCATGACATCTTCTTTGGTCCAATCGTTTTTAGCCTCTAACAACTCACGGATACGATCTCCTCTATCTTCTGGCAAGTAATAACCAGGATAGTAATAACCATCAATAGAATCTGTTTGATTGTTTGCGGAATAAACATAATTCCAACTAGGGTTTATTGCTTGCGGATTCTTGTCAAAATCAAAATACTCTTGAACTTCATCCTTACCACTTGCTCCGTCTAAAACTAGCAAAGGACTAATAGAATCACGGTATTTATATAATTGTCCTGAGGCAAACCAAGCAATATTATTTTGTGCATCACCATACATAATATTTAACCCAGGTGCGTGCAACTTCTCTGCGCCCTCCCTAAACTCGCTCAGATTCTTCGCATGAGACATAGAAAATGCAACATCCAATATTTGATTTTCCAATTTGGTATACATCCATTGCATTGCCATAGGTCTTTTATCATCGATATGTTTGATAAGATCGTTCATGATCGGACCATGGTCTGACATCTTCACAATAAATGTAGAATCGGGTTGATCTTTGATCTTAATGGTTTTTTCCACCTTTTTGTAGGCCTTGTATCCTTCTGGTGTTTTATACTCATCAGGATTTTCTGGATTGTTTTGTTCGAAAAAGAAATCAAGATCATCGTTTTCAAACATTGTTAATCCGTATGCATATTCTCTATTATGACCCAGCAATGCAAAAGGCGTCAGCGCAATATTATACCCGTACAATTCAAAATCAGGAGTTTTTATATGTGACTGATACCATACAGAAGGTTGTGAGAAACCAATATGAGGATCATTAGCAAAAAGCACCTTTCCATTTTTAGTTTTTTCAGGTCCGATCACCCAAGAATTACTTCCAATAAAAGGAGAAACAGGCAAGTTCTTAAAAACGCGATCCATAGCCTTTGCCATTTCATCTTTAATGATAGGGTTCTTCTCTGATTTCAGAGTAGCAGTTGATTCATAGATTGGAATGTTCATTTCGGTCAAGTATTCTGGACCCAATTTCTCCTTGATTTCTGTCAACAAAGGATCCGCTTTATGAGCATGCGCAAAACTAAAGGCCATATACCCTTTCGCGTGATATACGTCGTTAATGGTATATTTCGTTTTTTCTATACCCAGCAACTTGAATTCTATGGGTGTTGCTCCATTCTCAATGAATTGATTAATCCCATCTAGATATGCCATGGTTAACTGATAAGGTTCAGAATTCTTGTCTAACTTATCAATAGATTCTTGAGCGTTTTCTACCAGTCCAAGCCCCTTAAAAAAAGCATCTGTTTCCACAGTTGCAGATCCTAATATTTCGGATAACCTCCCCGGCGCAATTCTTCGAATCAGTTCCATTTGCCAAAGCCTGTCTTGTGCATGTACATAGCCCAGCGCGCGATAGGCGTCTTCTTGATTTTGAGCATTGATATGCGGAACACCGATCTCATCAAAATAAACAGTTACCTCCTCATTTAAATTTGCCAACTCTAATTCGCCGTCATAATCAGGATGGAATGAGAAAGAATAGATCCACAGTCCTAGGATCAATAAAACTATAATTGACAAAAAGACTTTGAGAAATTTTTTGAGTTTGTTCATTTTGATAAGTTTGATTTCCCTCAAAAATACGTCAATTTTTTCATTTTAAATTTGATCTATGTTTAGGCTTGAGTTTACAAATTTGCATATGTTCCTTGAATAGAAAATTTAAATTTATCACGATAAGAAAACAGATTTTAATTGTATTTTTGAAGAGTAAAAATTACGCTTTCCATGAAAAATATTCCAATGGTAGACCTCAAAGGTCAATACGAAAAGATCAAAGAAACAGTGAACGCTTCAATTGAGGAAGTTTTAGAATCTTCGGCATATATAAACGGGCCTTACGTCAAGCAATTTCAAGCTGATCTAGAGGAGTATTTGGGGGTAAAACACGTGATTCCATGCGCCAATGGAACGGATGCACTTCAAATTGCAATGATGGGATTAGGATTAGAGCAAGGTGATGAGGTTATTACTGTTGACTTTACTTTCGCCGCTACTGTTGAGGTGATTGCACTTTTAAAACTGACTCCAGTTTTGATTGATGTAGAGCCTGACACTTTCAATATTGACATCGAATCCTTGAGGAAAGCCATTACACCAAAAACCAAGGCTATTGTACCTGTGCATTTATTTGGATTGTGTGCAAATATGGATGCGGTAATGGAAATTGCCAAAGAACATAATCTTTATGTCATTGAAGATACCGCCCAGGCAATTGGAGCAACCTACACTTTTGAAGATGGTTCGAAACAGAAAGTTGGAACCATAGGAAACATTGGGACAACCTCATTTTTCCCGTCTAAAAATTTAGGATGCTATGGAGATGGAGGAGCTATTTTCACGAACGATGATGATCTTGCCCATATTATAAGAGGAATGGTAAATCATGGAATGTATAAAAGATATTATCATGACGTCGTGGGAGTGAATTCGAGATTAGACAGTATACAAGCTGCCGTCTTGAAAGCAAAACTACCTCATCTTGACGACTATTGTAATTCAAGAAGGGATGCCGCTCGATTCTATAACAAAGCTTTTGCCAACAATCCTAATATTATAACCCCAACTACAAAATCGAACTCAACACCAAATTGTGGAGAGATTTGCGATAGTTGTGATTGTCATGTTTTTCATCAATATACGCTTCAGATTACAAATGGAAAAAGAGATGAACTTCATCAGCACTTATTAGATAAAGGCATCGCTAATGCTATTTATTATCCAGTACCATTGCATTTACAAAAGGCTTATCAGGATGATCGTAATAATGAAGCAGATTTTCAGGTTACTAATAACTTAATTGATACAGTGATCTCGTTACCAATGCACACCGAATTGGATGAAGATCAATTGGATTATATTACCCAAACTATTAACGATTTTGTTAGTTAATAGACTATGAAAACAATTCTTGTTACAGGTGGTTTAGGTTTTATTGGGTCTCATACTGTTGTTGAATTACAAAATGAAGGCTACGAGGTTGTTATCATTGACAACCTTTACAATTCTAAAATAGAAGTTCTTGATAATATTGCATCCATCACTGGCAAAATGCCTACTTATGAAAATATAGATCTTCGCGATAAATCTAAGGTTCAAGATTTCTTTAAAAAGTACAGCATTGACGGAGTGATTCACTTTGCAGCATCAAAAGCTGTCGGCGAAAGCGTTGAACAACCTCTTCTTTATTATGAGAATAATATTGCTACACTGGTTTATTTGATGCAAGAACTAAGTAAACATAAAATTGATAATTTAATATTTAGCTCTTCATGCACTGTATATGGTCAGTCAGATGAATTACCAATTACAGAAAACGCAGCGATCAAACCTGCGGAATCACCCTATGGAAATACCAAACAGATTGGTGAGGAAATTATAAAAGATTCATCTGTTTCAAGCAACATCAAATCTATAGCTCTTAGGTACTTCAATCCTATTGGAGCCCATGAATCTGCCAAAATAGGTGAACTTCCTTTAGGAATACCTCAAAACTTAATTCCCTATGTAACACAAACAGCTATGGGCATTAGAAAGGAACTTTCTGTTTTTGGGGATGATTATAATACTCCAGATGGAACAGCTGTCAGAGATTATATTCACGTAGTAGATCTTGCCAAAGCGCATATAGTTGCTTTAGAAAGGTTATTAAATAATAAGAATAAAGCAGATTTTGAAGTTTTTAATATTGGGACAGGTACAGGTAGTTCGGTATTAGAAGTGATCAAAGCCTTTGAGAAAGTCTCTGGAAATCCATTGAACTATAAGATTGTAGGTAGAAGAAAAGGTGATGTTACAGCAGCATATGCTGATACTACAAAAGCCAACAAAGAATTAGGCTGGAAGGCTGAAAAGACCTTAGAGGAGGCTCTTGCATCTGCATGGAAGTGGGAACAAAATCAATAATTGTTTCAGTTTAACAATCCCTTAGCTAATTAGAATTTGTCTTTTTAGTACATTCACAAACCAAATTTATTTAATCATGACCAAAAAGATCCTTTTAGGATTGGCAGTTATCTTATTTATTGCTTGTCAACCTTCAAAAGACACCACCCCAGAACTTTCAATTAATTACGAAAAGATCACCTTAGACAACGGATTAGATGTGGTATTCCATGTAGATAGATCAGACCCTGTTGTTGCGGTTGAACTGATGGTTCATGTGGGCTCCGCTCGTGAAATTGAAGGAAGAACAGGATTCGCTCATTTATTCGAACACCTACTATTCCTAGAATCTGAAAACCTTGGTAAAGGGGGGTTGGATAAAATGAGTGCTAGAATTGGAGGATCTGGAGCTAACGGATCAACATCTAGAGACAGGACCAACTACTTACAGACAGTGCCAAGTGATGCCTTAGAAAAGATGATCTGGGCAGAAGCTGATAAATTGGGTTGGTTTATCAATACCGTTACAGACCCTGTTCTGGCAAAAGAAAAGCAAGTCGTAAAAAATGAGAAAAGACAAAGTGTTGACAATAGACCTTATGGTCATCGACAATATGTAATCGGAAAGAATTTATACCCGAAAGATCATCCCTATAATTGGCAAGTGATAGGATCTTTGGAGGATCTTCAAAACGCAACTTTAGAAGATGTAAAAAACTTCTTTAAAAAGTGGTATGTACCTAACAATGCAACTTTAGTCTTATCAGGAGACATCGATGTAGAGCAAGCTAAAAAATGGGTTCGCAAATACTTTGATGAGATTCCGAGAGGTGAAGAGATCGCAGAGATCGAAAAAAGATCAGGAGAAGTTAAAGAAACCAAGTATCTATATTACGAAGATAATTTCGCTAGATTACCTGAGTTAGGTCTTGCATGGCCTTCTGTAGAGCAATATCATGAAGATTCTTATGCTTTAGATGTTCTCACTCAATATTTATCTGAAGGAAAAAAAGCTCCATTGAACAAGGTTTTGGTAGATGACCTTAAATTGACTTCAGGATCTTTTATGTTCACTCAAGCTTCAGAGGTTGCTGGTCAAATCCAATTGATCGTTAGAGCCTTCAACAACACAAAACTTGACGAAGTAAAGAAAGGGATCGACCAAGCATTTGCTGATTTCGAAACTAATGGAATCCCTCAAAAGGATTTAGACAGAATCAAAGCAGGGCTTGAAACAAGGTTTTACAGAAGTTTATCAAGTGTTTTAGGAAAAGGAACTCGATTAGCTTCTTATAATACATATACAGGGGATCCCGGATTTGTAACTCAAGATATTAAAAACACATTGGCAGTTACTCGAGAAGATGTAATGAATGTGTACAATAAATACATCAAAGGGAAAAACTATATCGCGACGAGCTTTGTCCCTAGAAATGGCAAAGAATTAGCTTTGGCAAATTCGGTTGAGGCTAAAGTTGTTGAAGAAAAGATCGTTATTGGCGCAGAGGAAACCTTTGATGCATCGATAGCTGCGAAATACGAGAAGACTCCTTCTAGTTTTGACAGATCTGTTGAGCCTCCTTATGGCCCTTCACCTTCTGTTAAAGTTCCTGAAGTTTGGAAAGACAATCTAGAAAACGGTATTGCTTTGTATGGTATCCAAAATGACGAAGTGCCGATGGTACAGTTCAACCTTGTGATCGACGGAGGACAATTATTAGAAAGCATGGATAAGCTAGGTGTTGCAAACCTTACCGCTGGATTGATGGAAAAAGGGACTAAAAATAGAACAGTAAGCGAATTGGAAGATGCGATTGCTCAATTAGGCGCCTCCATCAACATTTTTGCTGGAAAAGAGAGCATTACAATTAGCGGAACAACCTTAGTCAAGAACTATAATGAAACTTTAGAGATCGCTAAAGAAATGCTATTAGAGCCAAGATGGGATGAAACAGAATTCGAGCTCTTAAAGAAAAGCGCATCGAATAATTTAAGATCACAGCAAGCAAGCCCAAGATCAGTAGCGTCAAATGCCTATAACGAGCTTATTTATGGTAAAGACAATATCCGCTCTAAGAATATCATCGGAACAATGGAGTCTGTAAATGAAATCACAATTGAGGATCTTAAATCTTATTATGAAAACTACATTTCACCTTCTGTGGCGAGATTGCATATTGTGGGAGATATCAGTCAAGAGAAGGTTGTAGGATCATTAAAAGATTTGGAAACAAGCTGGGCTGCGAAGGAAGTCACTATCCCTGTGTATGAAACTCCAGAACCACCAAAAAAATCCAAAGTTTATTTTTATGATATCCCTAATGCTAAACAATCCCAGTTACGTTTTGGTTCCCCAGCCTTAGCCTTTAATGATGAAGATTATTACCCTGCTACAGTAATGAACTATATTCTTGGCGGTGGAGGCTTTGCTTCTCAACTAACCCAGCAATTAAGGGAAGGTAAAGGGTATACTTACGGAATTCGTTCAGGGTTCTCAGGAGGAACTGCTAGAGGATCTTTTACAATAAGCAGTGGAGTTAGATCTAATGTTTCACTAGAAGCCTCTCAATTAGTAAAGAGCATCTTAGAGAACTATGCTAAGAATTATAATGAAAAAGACTTAGCTACTACAAAAGGCTTTTTGATCAAGAGTAATACTAGAGCTTTTGAAACTATGGGGGCCAAATTAAGAATGCTTCAGAACATGAGTTCATACGGACTAAAGTCTGACTATGTGAAGGATCGTGAGAAAGTCGTGAATGAAATGACTATAGAGCGCGTTCAGGAGCTTGCAAACAAATATGTAGATCCAAATAAAATGATATGGTTGGTTGTAGGAGATGCCAAAACTCAGTTGAAAAGAATGAAACAACTAGGATTTGGAGATCCCGTGTTATTAAATCAAACCGAAATTCCGATTAAAGAATAAAAAAAAGCCTCGCTGTCTAGCGAGGCTTTTTGTTTACAGAGAGGTTTCACATCGTGAAGCCTTCTTTTTATTTATTAAGCTTCAAAACTAGCTCCACTAGCCGAAACCGATCTATCGATCTTTCGCATTAACCCTTGAAGAACTTTTCCAGGACCTACTTCAACAAACTCAGAACCTCCATCAGCAATCATGGCCTGAACAGACTGTGTCCATTTTACTGGTGCAGTTAACTGAGCTATTAAATTCTTTTTGATCTCATCAGCCGATCTAACTGCTTTTGCTGGAACATTTTGATAAACCGGACAAGCAGGCTCGCTAAAGTTCGTCGCTTCAATTGCAGCAGCCAATTCTTCTCTAGCCGGCTCCATCATCGGTGAATGAAAGGCTCCTCCAACAGGTAAAACCAAAGCTCTTCTCGCTCCTTTTTCTAGCAGTACTTCACAAGCTTTATTAATAGCTTCAATTTCTCCTGAGATTACCAACTGCCCAGGACAATTATAATTTGCCGCAACTACTACTCCATCTACATCTTCACAAACTTGTTCAACTACCTCATCTTCTAAACCTAATACCGCTGCCATAGTCGAAGGTTGAATCTCACAAGCTTTTTGCATTGCCATAGCACGCTGAGAAACCAACTTCAGCCCATCCTCAAATGACAATACTCCTGCCGCTACTAATGCAGATAATTCTCCTAAAGAATGTCCGGCTACCATTTCAGGTTTGAAATCATCTCCAAATACTTTTGCTAGGATTACTGAGTGCAAAAAGATTGCAGGTTGAGTTACTTTAGTTTGCTTTAGTTCATCCGCAGTTCCTTCGAACATTATATCGGTGATCTTAAATCCTAATATTTCATTCGCTTTTTCAAACAGTTCTTTTGCTTCTGCTGAACCATTGTATAAGTCTAATCCCATTCCTGTGAATTGAGCTCCTTGACCTGGAAAAATATATGCTTTCATTGTCTAAATTTTCATTGTTTGTCTGCAGCAAAAATAGGAATTTATAGTTCATAATAAAGTGGTTTCTAGTTCTATTAGGTATTTAGTAACTTCGCAATATGACAGAACAAAAAAAATCCGTGGCCGAGATCATTTATTTGATCTTGGCTGCGCTATTTATAGCCTCCTTAGTTACTTCCAATCTGATATTTCAAAAGTTCTTTTATTGGTATCCCTTTGACGCAGAAGTATTTGGCGTAAAACTATTTGAAGTATCAGTAGGATTACTGCCATACCCGATCACCTTTTTGATTACGGATATTCTATCTGAGATCTACGGAAAGAAGAAGGCCAATCAAGTTGTTGTGGCCGGAATCTTTGCTTCATTTTTCTCTTTAGCGATCATTTATGTTTCTAAAGAGGCACCTGCAACAGAATGGTCTCAAGTAAATGATGGAACCTTTGTGAATGTATTTGGAGCTGCTCCATTGGCTGTATTAGCCTCAATGCTAGCGTATTTGTCTGCTCAATTTGTTGATATTAGAATCTATCATTTTTGGAAAAACTTAACGAAAGGAAAACATCTTTGGTTGAGAAATAATTTTTCAACGTTCTCTTCTCAAATTGTAGATACCCTAACGGTTCTCTTACTACTATGTTCCTTTGATATTATCGCTTGGGATAAATTTTTGGGGTTATTGATTAGTGGTGTCATATTCAAAGTGATCATTGCAGCTTTGGACACTCCATTACTTTATGCTGTTGTTTTCGCATTCAGAAAATATTTCGGACTTCAACGAGGGGAAGAGATCCATGAGAAGATAGCAGCAGAGGTACAAGCTGATATTGATCGGATCAAAGGATAAATTTATTTTGAATCTTCTGTAATCACTGTCTTATCTTTTCGTCTAAAAGCTCATACTATTTAATCCATATGAAAAGATTACTTCTTATTATGCTTTTGAGTTTTGCAATGAATCTTGAAGCTCAACACGAAAAATTCGATTCACTTTTACAAACTCATGTTGATTCAGAGGGGTTTGTAGATTATAAAAAACTGAAAACAAATCAAACTCAGTTAGAGGAATACCTTGGCTATTTAAAGGAAACGTCACCAGAAGAAAACTGGTCTGATAACAAAGAAAAGGCCTTTTGGATCAACGCTTATAACGCATATACCCTAAAAATCATACTGGATAATTATCCTTTAAAAAGCATTACGAATATCAGCAATAAAGGTAAAAATGCATGGAAAACTCCATTGGCAATTATTGGAGGTAAAACCTATACATTAGATCATATAGAACATGAAATTCTAAGAAAGGAGTTCAATGACCCTAGAATTCACGTGGGTGTAAATTGTGCTTCTGTCTCTTGCCCAAAACTTGCTAACTTTGCTTTTACAGAAAAAAATATAGAAACTGAACTAGAATCATTAATGAAAGATTTCATCAACGATTCTAACCGGAATAAGTTAGAAGGCAAAAAAATCCAGATCTCAGAGATTTTCAACTGGTTCAAAGGAGATTTTACCTCAAAAGGATCGGTAATCGATTATATCAATCGCTACGCGGAGAAATCTGTAAATAAAAATGCCAAAATAAAATACCTAACTTATAACTGGAGTTTGAACGGTAAATAATTATTATGTCAAAAACCTACTACGACCCTGCCGATCTGCGCAAATTTGGAAAGATTACTGAATGGAGTGAAGAACTTGGAAACAAGTTCTTTGACTATTACGGAAAAGTATTTGAAGAAGGAGCGTTAACAGCTCGTGAAAAGTCCTTAATTGCATTGGCAGTTGCACATACAGAGCAATGTCCTTATTGTATTGA
This sequence comes from uncultured Flavobacterium sp., assembly GCA_964505885.1. Taxonomy (GTDB): domain Bacteria; phylum Bacteroidota; class Bacteroidia; order Flavobacteriales; family Flavobacteriaceae; genus Polaribacter. The sequence continues at coordinate 13,961 of CAZDKB010000029.1, read as the reverse complement.
CGCCTATACTAAGGATGGTTTACAACGGGGAATCACAAAAGAAGAAATGATGGAAGCTGTGCATGTTGGTGCAGCAATTAAAAGCGGAGCAACCCTAGTTCATGGAGTTCAAATGATGAACAAAGTGAATAAATTGGAGATGTAATAATGAGTAAAAAGTCCCTTTTGGCCAGAAACAATGATCTGGCAAATACAGAACGACAATTAGAAATACTTTCTAACGGAATTTTTGCCGATGGCGAACTTCCAACCTTTGCTAATAAGATTAAGGAAAGTCAACAGTTTCCTTTACGTCCAAAAAAACTGGAAATCTTACAAATCAATGTTGGATATATGTGTAATCAAGTTTGTGCGCACTGCCATGTTGATGCGGGTCCGGATCGAAAAGAGATTATGACCAAAGAGACCATGCAACAATGTTTGGATGTGATCCAAAGAACTGGTGCTCACACTTTAGATCTTACAGGTGGCGCCCCAGAAATGAATCCAAATTTTAGATGGTTTGTAGAAGAAGCAGCAAAAGTAGGAATCAAAGATTTTATTGTTCGCTCTAACCTAACGATTATTCGAGCAAATAAAAAATACCACGATCTTCCAGAATTCTTTAAAAAACACAATGTTCATGTTGTGAGTTCTATGCCACATTGGACTCGAGGAAAAACAGATAAACAAAGAGGAGACGGAGTTTTTGATAAATCAATTCAAGCTTTACAAGATCTAAATGGTGTTGGATATGGAATGCCTGGCAGTGATTTAAAATTAGATTTGGTTTACAATCCTTCAGGAGCTTTTTTACCTGGAGATCAAATGGCATTGGAATCTGATTTCAAAAAAGCTTTGAAAGAGGATTTTGACATCGATTTTCATAGTCTATTTGCAATTACCAATTTGCCAATAAGTAGATTTCTAGATTACCTAATTGCTTCAGAAAACTATGAGGACTATATGTATGCTTTAGTAGATGCTTATAATCCAGCTGCTGTTGAGAATGTAATGTGTACCAATACTCTTTCGGTAAGTTGGGACGGATGGTTATATGATTGCGATTTCAACCAAATGTTGAACCTCAAGGTAGCCAGTAAGGTAAAGCACATATCAGAATACAACGAAGAGTTATTACAAAATAGGAATATAGTTATCAATCAACATTGCTACGGATGCACCGCTGGTGCAGGAAGTAGTTGCCAAGGAGTCGTCGCTTAATTTATGATGGGAAAAAATCTACTTATCATCTTTCTAAAAAACCTCATTCATGGCAAGGTTAAGACACGATTGGCCAAAACAATTGGTGATCAAGCTGCATTAGATATTTACAAAGAGTTGATTGGTATTACAGAATCTGAAACCGAAACTTTAGATATTACACGTCATATTTATTACTCTCAGGAGATTGAAGATTCTATGTGGCAAAACGACCTCAAGTTTATTCAAAAAGGAGATGATCTTGGATCGAAAATGCAGAATGCATTCCAAGACGGATTTGAGAATGGTTATGAAAATATCATCATTATTGGTTCTGATCTTCCAAATATTTCAAAGGAGATTATTGAAACTGGTTTTGAAAAGTTAAAGAATCATGACCTTGTATTTGGACCCGCTGACGACGGCGGATATTATTTATTGGGAATGTCTCAAATGGTCAAATCAGTTTTTGAAAACAAACCATGGAGTCAGTCTTCTTTATTAGAATTAACTTTGAGAGAGCTAAAAGAACAGAAAAAATCTATTCTTTTATTGAAGACCTTGAATGATATCGATACCTATGAAGATCTTATTCAGTCTGACTTTTATAAAAACAATCAACGTACTCAAGAAATTATTGAGTTGTTCACATCAACATCAAACATATGAAGGAGCAATTAAATGAAACCATTGATTTTTTAAAATCAAAAGGGTTTGAATCTCCACAAGTTGGAATCGTACTTGGAACTGGATTGGGCCAACTTCTGAATGAAGTCGACATTCAAGTCGAAGTTCCGTATTCAGATATTCCTCACTTTCCAAGAGCAACCGTAGAATTTCATTCTGGTAAACTTATTTATGGAATTTTATCTGGGAAAACAGTCATTGTAATGTCGGGAAGATTCCATTTGTATGAAGGATACTCTCCTTGGGAAGTTACATACGGCATCCGAGCCATGTACGGTTTGGGAATCCAAACTTTATTAATTTCCAATGCGGCAGGAGCCATAAATCTATCATACAAAAAAGGTGATTTGATGATTATTGAAGACCATATGAATTTACAAGGAAGCTCTCCATTGGCGTTTGCTACTGTTGGTGATTTTGGTGAACGTTTTGCGGATATGTTAGAACCTTATTCACATGAGATCAACAAAAAATTAAAAGCCATTGCTTTAGAAAATGATATCGCAGTTCATGAAGGCGTGTATGCAGGTGTTTTAGGACCTCAATTAGAAACCAGAGCAGAATATAGAATGCTCCAAATTCTAGAGACCGATGCCGTTGGAATGAGTACTGTTCCAGAAGTGATCGTTGCCAAACATTTAGATCTACCATGCGCAGCCGTATCTGTTTTAACTGATGAGTGCGACCCAAAAAATCTGGCTCCAGTAAACATCCAAGAGATTATAGAAATTGCAGGAAAAGCTGAACCAAAAATGATTCTTTTATTTAAAGAATTGATTAAAAAATTATAATTATGAGTTATTTAGAAACCACAAAAGATCTTTATAAAGAAGCTGCCTTAGTACCAGATGTTGGACTATGCTGTACTACGAATCCTATCTGGGAATTACCAGGTCTTAAAATTCCGAGGATCATGCAAGAGATGAATTATGGATGTGGAAGTACTGTCCATGCTAGAGATCTTACAAATAACCCTAAAATATTATATGTTGGAGTTGGTGGAGGAATGGAATTGTTACAGTTCTCATATTTCTCTAGACAAGAAGCTGGAGTAATCGGTGTTGATATTGTAGATGAAATGTTAGAAGCTTCAAAAAAGAATTTTGTGGAGGCTCAAATTCAAAATGAATGGTTTGACCCAAGTTTCGTTGATCTTAGAAAAGGTGATGCTTTAAACTTACCTGTTGAAGATAATTCTATCGACGTTGCGGCTCAGAACTGCTTGTTCAACATCTTCAAAGAAGAAGACTTAAAGGCAGCAATTGCAGAGATGTACAGAGTATTAAAACCGCATGGTAGATTGGTTATGAGTGATCCAACTTGTGAACAACCCATGAATGAAAATTTAAGAAATGATGAACGCTTGCGAGCACTGTGCTTAAGCGGAAGTTTACCGATTAAAGAATATGTAAAAATGCTCACTGACGCAGGTTTTGGCACCATAGAAATTAGAGCCAGAAAACCCTACAGGATTTTAGACCCTAAGAACTATGAAACCGAAGAGCTGATCTATATAGAATCTATTGAAGTTGCTGCTATCAAAGACCCGATGCCTGAGGATGGCCCTTGTGTTTTCACAGGTAAAGCGGCTATCTATTTTGGCGAAGATGAATACTTCGATGATGGCAAAGGTCATACTCTACTTCAAAACCAACCTTTGGCCATCTGTGATAAAACAGCAGGTGCATTTTTAAACCTTAATAGATCTGATATCTATATATCAGAATCGACTTTTCATTATGACGGTGGTGGATGTTGTTAATTTTTTTGTAATTTAATGGTGTTCAACGATTCATAAAATGGACAAAAAAACAGCAAGAAGTATAGGAAGAAAAAGGGCTTTTGAGTCCGTTGGTATTGGCATGGCCGTATTCTACTTAGTTGGTGTTTTTATCTTTAGTAATGAAGGATTGCGATCCTTACTTTGGATGCAATATTTAGACCTTTACAATTGGATGTTCATTGCCAATTGGATCATTACTTTTTTGGTACTGGGTATTATCATGGGAAACTATGCTGGTAAAGAAATCTTATTAAGAAAAAAAAGTGCATTGATCGTGGGTGTTAAATCTGCCATTCTCGCCTTGTGTTTGGCTGCTTTTTTTGGATGTCTTTTAGGGTTTATTACTGAGGGTCTAGATAATGATGGGTCAAGTGAATTTCCATTGGTCGATTACTTAATGATCCCAGCATTTTGGATTGTTATCTATGGAGTAGTTCCTGCCACACTTTTAGGTATCTTTTTTGGCTGGAGAATAAAAAACAGTAAGTGAATAAATACGCACAGATCACCCAAGACTCATTCTCGGGATATTTCAACTACCTTATTAATGAAATTTTAAATCCTCATTGGGGAAACTACTTCTATTGGTTAATAGCAATCTCTCTTTTCTTTTGGACTCTTGAGATTGTTATTCCATGGAGAAAAAAGCAAGCTCGTATTCGAAAAGATTTTTGGTTGGACGGCTTCTATATGTTCTTCAATTTCTTCTTATTCTCCTTAATAGGATATAATGCCGTCTCCAATGTGGCTGTCGAGTTTTTTAATGACGGATTAAAAACAGTCGGAATCGACAATCTTGCCTTTTTTAATATTGCTAGTTTCCCTTATTGGGGACAACTACTGATACTCTTCTTAGTCAGAGACTTTATCCAATATTTCATACATCGTTTATTGCATAGGGTCCCTGTTTTATGGAACTTCCATAAAGTCCATCACTCAGTCAAAGAAATGGGGTTTGCGGCTCATTTGAGATATCATTGGATGGAGACCATAGTCTATAGGTCATTAGAATATATTCCCTTAGCATTGATTGGTTTTGGAATCAACGATTTTATATTAGTTTACCTTTTCACCTTGGCAGTAGGTCATTTCAATCATAGCAATATTTCAATCCCTCTGGGTCCTTTCAAATATATCTTTAACAATCCTCAAATGCATATTTGGCATCATGGTAAAGTGATCCCAAACAAATACGGAGTAAACTTTGGTCTTACATTAAGCCTATGGGATTATCTATTCAGAACAGATTATATCCCTGAAAGTGGACGAGATATAGAATTGGGATTTGAAAATGATGAAAACTTCCCTAAAGGTTTTATAGGTCAAGAACTCTATCCTTTATCCAAGAAGGATTAACTAGAAATCAATAAACTGATTAGGCACGTGATCTGTTAACCAAACTCCGTTTTCAGAAAGATAAAATTTATAATCTTTATCAAACATTTCTTTAGATTGAATTCTCAGAATAATAGGTTTTCCCCGTCGACTTCCTACTTTCCTTGCAGTATCTATCGAAGAACTCAGATGAACATGCTGTCTTTCACCTTTCATTAGACCCGTCTCCTTGATAGCATCAATAAATTTTGCAACCGTACCATGATAAAGAAATTCTGGAGGTTCTGTCGATTTCAATTGAAGATCGATATTCAAAATGGAATGCCCTTGATTGGCGCGGATCATAGTTTTGTCTTGATTGAATGAAAAACGCTTTTTGTCATTCGTTTCTACGATCTCAATTAACATTTCATGAGTCAAAATATGATTACCTCGTGTAGCCTTATCAACCAACTCCTGAGTATTTGCCCATCCATATTGATCCAATTCTAGATCAATTAATTCCGGGTGATGACGCAATACATAACTCAAAAACTTACTCGCACGTTTCTTTGCCTTTTCATCCATACGGCAAAACTCCTAAAAATACTGTCCAATTCCAAAGACAAATCCTTGAGTTGCATTTGGAGTGATTCCGTATCCATAATCTATTCTGAAAACCGCATTATAAATCTTCTTGTGAATAAACCTCAATCCTACTCCTGGGTAAATCCTTAAATTATCTTGATCACTAAAATCTCCCAGATCTCCACCGGGATTCCTCCAAGAACCTGCATCAATAAAGGCGTTACCTTGAATGGTCAGATTTCGCTTTCTATAGAAGACGTGTCTGTATTCGGTATTCAAGACAACCACTCCAGTTCCTCTATCGATTACATTCCCTACTCCTCTTATATTAATATTATTATCCACAGAAAAAGGTGCAAAGGGCGTATCTTCATTACTAGCAAAACCAATCCTTAAACGATTTGCCCAATTTCCTCTCGTTCCTATTCTTTTGAAGTAAAGGAAATCGTTCCACCAAATAGAAAAATCGGGTAAGGTAGTTCCCTCTGCGGTTACATATTGAAAGTTAAATACATTTCTAAATCCAGAAACGGACTCAAAATAATAATCTAAGTCATTGTATTCATAGATGAATTTGATCAAAGATTTATCTACCACCAATTCTTGAGGAATATCAGGTCTAGTGGCTCCAAACAAATATTCATAATCCTCAGTAAAAATATTTAGGCCTAGCTCTACCCTATTATGAAAATCGAATTGATACAATCCTAATACTTCAAAAGAGCTGTTATTGTATTTGTAATCTGCAGTCGTACCATCGAAAAAAACAGGCTCTTGAGTTGTTAGATCCTGATAGTTTAATGCCAAACCTAGTTTTCTACCGAATAGAAAAGGCATTCTAAGATTGATGGCATAAGAATTAAAAATATCCTTTTGATAAAACCCTCCGATCTGAATTCCTTGCCCCAATAAATTAAATTCATTAAGCCCTACACGATAGGCAAATTCTTCATCATTGGTCGTATAAAAATTAGCGTAGGGAATTATGGTAAAATTTTCCTCTACATTGATAAAAACGTTATAAAGGTTATCATGGGAGTGAAATACCTGAAAGTATGCATGAGAAATGGATGGTTGCCTTTTTAAGCGCGCAATATCTGATTGTAACATTAGTGAATCTAACGATTCACCAGCTTTAGAGGAGAGGATTTTCTTTAGGTAAGCAACTTTTGATTTTTTATTTCCTTGAATCTTGATATCATAGATCAATGATTCCTGACCAAATAATTGGATGAAAGAAAAACTCAGAAGTACGAAAAAAACAATTCGCTTCATTTTCTAATTTATTAAAACAAAGCGAATGTTTAAACTATCAATTTATTACCATTAAGATACTTACATCTTCACAGTCAAAATTGGCAAGGCCGCGTGATTGGCTATATCTTCAGATAAACTTCCTCTGAACACATGAGACAACCCTTTTCTGGCGTGCGTACTTACAGCAATTAAGTCAGCACCCACAGAATTTGCATAGCTCAATATTCCCTTTTCAACTGTTCTGTCGCAAACAAAGGCAACATCTTTCACAGATTCTGCATTTCCTTCTGCAGTTTTGAAAAATTCGGTGGCTTCAGATTCCATTTCTGAGGAAGTTCTGAAGTTATCATAAGGTGTGTTTACGTGTACCATATTCATTTTACCACCAAAATCTTCTACGATACTCTTCATTCTTACAAAGGCATCAACCGATTCTTTAGAAAAGTCAGACGCATATACTATATTGGTAAATTCGAAGTCATCCAAATCTCCTTTGATAATCAATACAGGAACATCTGAGAAACGAATTACCTTTTCTGTATTTGAACCTAAGAACAATTCTTTAAATCCTGTAGCTCCATGTGATCCCATGATGATTAGATCTACATCCTCTTCTTTAGCGATATCATTAATTTCACTAAATATCTTTAAGTGTTTCACCACAGGAGAAACTTTGATCCCTTTTAGATAATCTTTATCCAAAAACTTCTTAAATCTCTTCTTAGCTAATTCAAGCATAAAAGCTGTTCTCTCTAGTTGATAACTCTCACTCTCATTCATCAATGCTGTTTGTAAATCCAGCATGTGCAGTACAATAATCATTGCTTTCTCATCTTTCGCCATTGAAGCAGCAACTTTCAAGGCATATTCAGAATAGTCTGAAAAATCGACGGGTACTAGTATTGTTTTCATAATCTTCTTTGTTGGTATCATATTTCAAATGTAATAGCTATCTAAGACAAATTACATGACGTTTGTCATGTTCTCAAGCTTTTCACAAAATTGAATTATTTGATACGATACAATTTTTTAAGTAGAGCCTCAGCGGGCTTGTTCTGTGGTGTAAATCGATTATTTTTCTCACCACCTACTCGATCATGTCTGTGGAACCACTTCCATATAAACCCTCCTGCAAACCAATCTTCCTTCCAAAACTGATTATAGATAGCTTGCAAGCCATTGGACTGTGCTTCTAAATTCACTGAGTTCTCAACTCTATTTGAACTCCAGGGTTCCTTTCCAGTATAGTTGATACTTCTATATCCAAATTCGGTAAACAAAATAGGTTTCTTGAATCTAGTCTGCACTTTTTTAATTTGCTCCTTATGAGGTTTCCAACCATTTTCAAATTCTTCTACTGAAGGAGATTTAGATTCGACAATGGGAAAATAAGCATCCACCCCTATAAAGTCTAACTGATCCCAAAAAGAAACTCTTTTGAATTCGTCCCAATTCGCAGCATAGGTAAGTTTTCCATTATAAACCTTCCTTATCTCTAGAATTAGTTTTTCCCAAAACTCGGGTCTTTTTATTACAAATTTCTCCAATTCGGTACCGATACAAAAGATATCTGCATTTATATCTTGCGCAGTTCGAGCAAAGGTTAATATGAAGTCTTGATAAGATTCTTCTAAGATCTTCCAATCTTCTTCGCTCTCCATTTCTAGATGACCGGTAAATTCACCTCGACTGATCCAAATCTGAGGTTTCACCATGACTTTTACTCCTCTTTTTCGAAACTCTTCGGCATACTGAGCAACTCCCTTTACTCTCTCACCAAACCATTGTCGCTTGTATTTAAAAGTAATCCTTGGTGACTTTAACCCTCGGGTAAATGCAAATGGCATTAAAGAAACATAATTGGCATTGACATTCACTACGGGCTTCACATGAACCTCAGAAATACTGTCTCTAGAAGCCACAAAACTCAATCCATTGATCTTTTGACCAGAAACTTGGAGGGAAAGAATAAAACTTAGTACAAAAAGAAAAGGCCTCATTGAATAACAATTAGACCCTAAATTACAAGATTTTCAATTCTTTTCTAAAACAACGCTCTTAAACCGATGTTAAATGTTTGCGCTAGACCTGTGTCTTTTCCTCTTACAAAATTGGAATAAAGAAATTCGATGTTCAACTCTTTTGTTAACTGGTATTTGGTTCCTCCACCTAGGATGGTAGCATTCTGGGAAAAATCATTTTGACCTTGATCATTCCCTCCGAAAGAGATCAATTGTAAGTGCTGTACAAACCCTAGAACAGTAAATTTAGAGCTCGGAAAATAACTTAAAAAAGCTCCCGGTGTTAAGCGAAGACTATTATAAGCGAAGCTATTTTGCTCTCCAAAATTATATTCTGTATTCAATTCTGTAAACAATTGCCAATCTCCACTTGGAAAGCTATAATCATAGAAGAACCTATTTTGAAAGATAAATCCATCTTGATCTAAAAACACCCCATTCTCAGTTTCATTGTCTATCAAAGGAATATGAAATGCCGTTTGAACGGTGAAATTTCCCAGGCTTTTAATTGGGTTGAATTTGATCGCAGGAGCAATGGAGGTTAGACCAGAGCGCGACACTCCATTCTGACCGTTGAAAGAAAACACGTCCAAAGCATCTCCTCCACCAACAACATTAGAACGAAACTCCAACAGAAGTCCCAAATTCACAGTTCTACTATCGGATACTCCGGTAAAAATGTCTAAGCTAGAAGTAAAGAAAGTATTTCTTGGAATGGTTCTTTCTGTTCCATTAGGGCCAAAAAGATCTTTAGTTTCTGTATACAAATTATTGAACCATTTGATATCCCATTGTCCCTTCTTTAATAGAATTGACGGTGTGTATTCTTGAATGACACTTTTTGTTTTGTCTTGTTGATCTTCTTGTGAGAAACTTTGATAACCCACGAATATCAGAGCGAGAAGTACTATTTTTTTCATTTTAACCATATTGATGAACATTTTTAGGAATTCATTGTGCTATCCGTCGGGGTCAATTTGAATTACTTTCAATTATTTTTTATTTAAACTGATTCTAAATTAGAATTTGCTATAAGAATTTGACATAACTTTCGACAGATACCACAACAACCACCAACACATGGAACACATTGTAATTATCGGAAATGGAATATCTGGAGTGACACTCGCTCGACATATTCGAAAGAATTCAGATAAACGAATTACCATTGTATCTGCTGAAACAGATTACTTCTTTTCCAGAACCGCTCTTATGTATGTATACATGGGGCATATGAAATTTGAACATACGCAGCCCTATGAAAATTGGTTCTGGAAAAAGAATCGAATCGAATTAAAAAAAGGATTTGTAGAGAAAGTTGATACTCAAAGCAAACAACTGATCTTTTCCGACAAAGAAACTTTAGTATACGACAAGCTAGTGATTGCTACAGGTTCCAAACCTAACAAATTTGGTTGGCCTGGTCAGGATCTTGAAGGAGTGATGGGAATGTATCACAAACAAGACCTTGAAAATCTCGAAGCTCATGCTCCAAATAATAAGGTTTGTAAAAGAGCAGTGATTGTTGGAGGTGGTTTGATTGGAATTGAATTGGCAGAAATGCTGCACTCTAGAAATATTCCAGTGACCTTTTTAGTAAGAGAAAAAAGTTTCTGGAACGGAGTTCTTCCGAAAGGTGAGAGTGAAATGATCAACAGGCATATTCTAGAAAATCATATTGATCTAAGATTAGGAGTCAACCTTAAAGAGATCAAAGCAGATGAGAATGGTCATTGTAAATCTGTAATCATTGCCGAGACAGGAGAAGAAATTGACTGTGATGTCGTGGGCTTAACAGCAGGAGTTTCTCCAAATATTGATTTTATAAAGGAATCGGCAATTGATACCAACCGTGGTGTTTTGGTTAATCGATTTTTAGAAACCTCTGTGAAAGATGTTTATGCCATTGGAGATTGTGCAGAACAAAGAGAAGCTATTGGACTGCGCAGACCAATTGAAGCCGTTTGGTATACGGGTAGAATGATGGGAGAAACCTTGGCTCAAACTATCTGCGGTAATAAAATAGAATACAAACCTGGTCATTGGTTTAACTCAGCCAAATTTTTTGATATTGAGTATCAAACCTATGGATGGGTTTTTTCTGAACGTCATAAAAAAGATTCTGAACTCCATTTCCACTGGAAACACAAAAATGACCATAAATGCATCACTATCGCTTATGAAAAAGACAGCAATAAATTCTTAGGAATTAACACATTCGGAATTCGAATGCGTCATAAAATATTTGATCAATGGTTATCTGAAGAAAGAGATGTTTTTCATGTTCTAGAACATTTGGCCGATGCAAACTTCGACCCTGAATTCTATAAGGCACACGAAAAAGAGATCATAGCTCAATTCAACCAAGAAAATAACACCAACATTCAACCTAAAAAGAAAAGCTGGAAGCGAATTTTTGCCAGAGCATAGTAGATCAAATGAAAGTAATTAAAAACATTGGACTTGTCGTCTTCCTGATTGGATTAACCATTTTTTCTGGAGTCATTTTTACTGGAACATTCAGCTTAAGCTCATCAGAATTAGACGAATATATTAGCTCTAAAGGGTTTAAAAATGAGATCATAAAAGGTGAGCTTGAAAAAGCAATTGTCACAGAAGAAGATCTTGGAATCTTCCAATTTTCCAGCAAAGTAAGAGCAGCTTTTGAGGCTTCTAATCAGCATTATTACGATCTTATCGAAAAGTATGATTCAGAGAAGAATTGGGATGAGAAAGGAAAACAATATCAATACTTAATCTATGGGAAACCACATACCTTAAGTTATGAACTTGCCAAAAAAGCAGGAAAAGGATATGTGAGAGATAACTCTGGGCTTATTTGGTTTTTGACCTTCGGACTTGGAATTATTGGAGCCCTATTATTCATCTTACCCAATGTGATAATTCTTGGGAAACCTGGAATTAAAAATAACGGAATCTATTTGGAGTCGGCTACCAATCGCGGCTGGATCGCTTGGCTTGTTCTGATATACTTAGTCACTTTTTACCTTCTACTCTACTTCATGGCGGATTATGTTGTGAATTGGACATACATATTAGACCCTATCAGTCGATCATTGAATGGCGGAGATGCTTCACAGTGGTTTGTTTACGGGTTCTTGTATTGCGTAATCATGATCGTCATGGGTGTGAGAATGTATATCAAATACAGGCATAACAAGTATCAAATGGTAAGAACAACTTCTGTATTGTTCTTCCAGATCGTATTTGCTTTTTTAATTCCAGAGATCATGGTGAGTCTAAATGCTCCGGGATATGATTTTAAAAATGCCTTCCCCTTAGATTACGACTTCTTCTTTGAATGGAATTTAAAATCTTTATCTGAAAGCGGAGGCATTGGATTGTTCATACTAGTTTGGGGAATCATACTAACGGTGATCATCGTACCTGTAATGGTATATTTCTTCGGAAAGAGATGGTACTGTTCTTGGGTCTGCGGATGTGGTGGTTTGGCCGAGACTTTGGGAGACCCCTATCGTCAGCATTCAGACAAAAGCTTAAATGCCTGGAAATTGGAGCGATGGTTGATTCATTCTGTTCTGGTATTTTCATTAGTAATGACTGTTGTTACCGTCTATTGTTATTTATCAGGTACTCAATCATTCCTCGGAATCAATTCTCAATGGATCAAAGATTCTTATAGTTTTCTGATTGGAGCTTGGTTTGCAGGAGTAATAGGAACAGGGTTCTACCCTATTTTCGGAAATAGAGTTTGGTGTAGATTTGGATGTCCACTTGCCGCCTATTTAGGATTAGTTCAGAGATTTAAGTCAAGATTTAGAATTACTACAAACGGAGGACAATGTATTTCTTGTGGTAATTGTTCAACATATTGTGAGCAAGGAATAGATGTAAGAGCCTATGCTCAGAAGGGTGAGAACATCGTTCGATCAAGTTGTGTCGGTTGTGGGATTTGCTCTGCGGTATGCCCTAGAGGAGTATTGAAATTGGAAAACGGACCAGAGGCCGGAAGAATCAACCCTACGGATGTTCTTCTGGGGAATGATATTGACCTAATGGAACTTGTTAACAAAAAGTAATGCTTTTGAGAAAGCTCTTGCTATGTAGTTTGTGTTTTATTTCTTTGCAGTCTTTCGGGCAGAATAAGGAATATCACAAAACATATTTTCAAAATGGCACCCTAAAAGAGGAAGGATGGATCAAGAATAACCAAAGAAATGGCTATTGGAAGACCTACTATAGTAACGGACAACTAAAAAGTGAGGGACGTTATAAAAATGACAAAGAGATCAAGTATTGGTTTTACTATCGAGAGAATGGATCAAAAATCTCGGAGGGTCATTTTCAAAAAGGAAAAAGAAATAAATGGTGGTTGTTTTATGATGACATGGGACAAATCAATCATAAGTGCCAGTTAAAAGATGATCATAAGAATGGTTACTGTTTGATTTATGATATGAAAAAATTGATCAAAGCTGCCAAATATAAAGAAGGAAAAAAGATCAAAGAATGGACAGATTTAGAATCTTTTAAAAAAGAAAATAGTCTGGTCGATCTTAGACAATGATAATTGATAATTGACGACAGATAAAATCATTAAAGTAATTATTCCTGCGTACAACGAGGAAGATTCAATTGCCAACGTTGTAAACGATATCCCGAATATCGTGGATGAAGTTATTGTTGTAAGTAATAACTCAACAGACAATACAGAAGAAAATGCGACTAAAGCAGGTGCTACTGTTTTGAAAGAATCTCGTCGTGGTTATGGGTATGCTTGTTTAAAAGGAATGGAATACATCGCTAATCAGAAGAAACCAGATATTATAGTGTTTCTAGATGGAGATTATTCTGATTATCCAGAACAATTAACAGAACTAGTAGCCCCGATTCTCGATGAGAACATAGACTTTGTGATTGGAGCAAGGGTAAAAGAATTTAGAGAGTCAGGCTCCATGACACCTCAACAGGTATTTGGAAACTGGCTAGCAACATTTCTAATGAAACTTTTCTTTGGTGCAAAGTTCACCGATTTGGGTCCTTTTAGATCCATTAATTACGACAAGCTCTTAAGCCTTAACATGGAGGACAAAACCTATGGATGGACCGTAGAAATGCAATTGAAGGCTTTAAAAAAGACGTTATCT
>CAZDKB010000028.1:0-26469 GCA_964505885.1 uncultured Flavobacterium sp. | reverse complement strand
CACATCAATCCTCATAGGTAGAGTATATTTCACGCCAACAGGTTTTCCTTTTTGATTTCCAGGAGTCATTACTGGTAATAACTTTATAATCCTAGTTGCTTCCCTCTCTAATTTAGGGTGAGGTGCTTTCACCTTGATATCTACGATTGTACCTGTTCTACCAATTTTAAATAACATAATCACTCTTTTTTTACCCGGAGGTAATCCCAATTCGTTAGGAAGTTCTGAATTAAATTTTTTGATAAAATGTCTTTGCATTTTCTTATTAAAACAGCTCAATAACTCCTTATTATTTCCTTTACATCCAGGAAAAATAGGAACTTCTTCAACTGCAACTATAGGAACGTCCTCAAAGATCTCATCATCTTCAGGGGCCTCTACAATCTTATTAATGTTGAATACTGGCTCATCTGGATCTATATCGGTAGGTTTCAAAATATCTTCTTCTAACTTAGAATCATTGTCAACCTTTTCTGGAAGTGTTGGTGCTTTGGGTTCTTGTTTCGGAATCTCAGGTTCTTTAACAACTGTAATCGGAGGAATTTCATCTGGTAGTTCAATCATTTGAGCTGAACCTAAGGCTGCAAATCCTTTTTCTTCAGATTTATGTTCGATTACCACATACACGACAAATAGGGATAATACCAGCCCTAGTTGCATAAAGATCTTTGAATAATTCTCTAATTGGAATTTTGGGTTCTTCTTTGCTTGCATAACATTTATTTTTTAATAGTTCAAGATGAACTTTTCAATAAACGTGCCAACAAAAAAAGCCACGCTTTACAGCGTGGCTTTTTTCTATATGTTTTGGAGTAATTACTCTACATCAATTCTCATTGGTAAAGTGTACTTAACACCTACAGCTTTACCTCTTTGTCTACCTGGAGTCATCTTAGGTAACAATTTGATAATTCTGATTGCTTCTTTTTGTAATCTTGGATGTGGAGCTTTTGCTCTAATATCTACGATATTTCCAGATTTATCGATCTTGAAAAGCATGATCAATCTTTTCTTACCTGGAGATAATCCCAATTCGTTAGGAAGGTCTGAATCAAACTTCTTAGCGAAGTGTTTTTGCATTTTTTTGTTGAAACAAGCTTTCAAAGCTGCTTTATTCCCTTTACATCCAGGAAATACAGGTACATCTTCAATAATTGTAAATGGTACATCTTCGATTACCTCTTCTACTTCTTCTACTTCTTCAATCTCTTCTACTTCTACAGCCTCAGTTTCATCTGTCTCAGTAGTTTCGATTACTGTTTCTTCAACTTCCTTTTCGTCTTCTACCACTTCAATCTTTTCTGGAGTTGGTGGTGGTGGAGTTTTAGGAATTTCTGGCTCAATACGCTCAGTAATTGGCACATCTTCTTCATCGTCCATATTCATTGTAGCTACTCCTAGCTCGTCAAAAGTACGGTCGTAAGTTTTGTTCTCAATTGCGATGTAGGTCACAAAAAGTGCCAACACCAATCCGATCTGCATAAAGATCTTGCTAAAGTTCTCTAAATTTGACTTAGGATTTTTCTTGATATCCATCTCTGAAAGTTTTAATAGTCCGCTAATTTAATTAAATATTTGTTGCATTAAAAAGTTTTAACTTGGAATTAAGAGATTTTTTTTCCTCAAAACCAGAAAAACAAAAAATGCAACTGCAATTCCTCCTGAATTTGCGAGAATATCTAAGTAACTCGCTGTTCTGTAGGAAGTCAATGCGCCCTGCAATACTTCAATAACTATGCCGTAAATCAAACAACCGCCTAAAACCCACCATGAATGGGTATAACGACACTTAGGTTGGGCCATGGCGATCAACCAAAAAATAGCAAGAAAAAAGTAAGCTATTCCGTGAAGTAATTTATCAGAGGCATTAACTTGCAAGCCTCCTTGTGGTAATCTAACAAGGCTTAAAAAAGCAATTCCTGCGGTACACAGGAAGGCAAAATACAAGGAAGTCTTAGCTAATGAGTTCTTTATAAGCGTCAGCATCTAATAAGGAATCTATTTGTGAAGCATCGGCAATACTTACCTTAATCATCCATCCTTCACCATAAGGATCAGTGTTTACCAATTCAGGATCGTCCTCTAGTGCTTCGTTAAATTCTGTAACCTCACCTGAAAGAGGCATAAAAAGGTCAGAAACTGTTTTCACAGCTTCAACAGAACCAAATACTTCGTCCTTATCCACTTCATCGTCTAATGTATCTACATCAACATAAACAATATCTCCTAGTTCTCCTTGAGCAAAATCTGTAATTCCCACGGTTGCGGTATCTCCATCAATTTTGATCCACTCATGGTCTTTTGTATACTTTAAATCTGCTGGAATATTCATTATAATTTGATTTTAGTTTAGTTTCCTCCTAAGTTGTAAATAAAATTAAATCCTGCGTTTATTGCCTGTCTAGGGAACGTGGTTGAAATCGCATATCTAGACGTCTGATGGTTGTAATAAAACGAGGTTGTTAAATTACTACTTAATCTATAATCTGCAGTGAATTTTAGTGAAAATAATTTCTGTCCCCCACTTACCTGATCATTGTCTGTATCTACAGATCTAATTAATGTCAAATTATCTCTTAATGAAATATCTGCTCTTAAGTTGATATCTCCTTTTAGTGTCTGCTGTTTTCCTGTAAAAGAAGTCTTCATCTTTACATCTTTGAAAACGTATCCAAGTCCTATTATGTACTCTTTACCTCGTATATCAGTGAGAGTACCATTGTTGAAGTTCATGGTTAAGGTACGATCTCTTTTCACCTCTCCATTGAAGGAAAAAGAGTTCTTCATTTTCATTTGAACTTTAATCAGAGGATTGAATTCGTCTACCAAGGTTGCAGATGAAATCAATAACTCTGGATTAAAATCACCAAACTCCGTTGATGCATTAATATTTCCTGAACCGAATTGATCAGTCGGGTCATATTGTAAATTACTAGTGAAGTTCGATATTGTATAAGATGAACGGTATCCATGACTAACGCTAAAGCTTTGGAAATTCTTCTTGAACCATTTGTACTTCATAAAACCTGTATACCTTAAAGTCCAGTTTGGTATAGGTATATTTCTAAAAGGTTCTAGCTTCACAGATCCTGGGGCTTTTCCTGAATAAGCGGCCAAGAAAGCAGGTAATAATACATCTTGACTTCTTCCACTGAAACCAGATACTGTACCATCTGCATTTAAGTTAGCAGGGTTGTTTATATCAATTCCTGCTTGAGACCCTAGTCTTTGTGAGATCAAAACCCTATTGCTTCTTAATTCTTGGAACAAGGCATCTCCGTCCTTAAATGCCGTCGAGAACATGGAATAACTACTGCTAAAATTCCCATTTAAAAATGTAGGGATATTCGTATCTAAGATTCCGTTCGCATTGTTCAGATCCATAGGATCTGGAATGATGTCTATTTGTTGGGTTAAATTCTCGGTCTCAATCTTATTACCAACCAATTCTATGGTAAGGTCATTTACAGGTTTTAAAGAGAAATTATAATCCAGTTTCTCATAATGTGTTCTACTATAAGTCTTATCCACATAAACACTTTCATCAATATCTGGAGTACTTGGGTCATCCACTCTCGGTGCGATCAACCAACCATTTTCTAGAGCTCTGTTTCTGATATCTACTTGGCTACCGAAAACAAATCCTAATGAAGGGGCCAATCCTCCACCAAAATTATCTCTTCCCAAGAAACCTACTTCTGGTTCATAGCCCGGTAATAATTGTCCGTTGTTCTCTGCATAATTAATCTTAGCGGTTTTCACGGAGGTTAAGACATCATAAAATCCTTTCAAGATCTTTTGCCCAGTAGACATTCTATTTCTGCTTTGCTGAGCAGTTCTTGCATTTCCTTTTGGAGCCCCAGGCAAACCAGGGTTGGTGTTTCTGGCCGATCCTCTTTTCGGCTTTATAAATAGTCTTTCGAACTTTGTATCCCTGTATAATCTGGCAAAATTGAAGGTGGTTCCTAGATTATGAGTATTCGCATTCTGGATCAAGTTACCCACACGAGCCGTAAAAGTTGGATCTTGGGAAACTGCACTCCAATCAAAATCTGCCGTATAGCCATACTCTGCCGTTACCCAGTTCAAATAAGGTATTTTATTGATAGGTATCTTGTAGGTAGCATTCAACTTCTGATGATAATTTGTAGGCCTTCCCATATTAAAGAAGTTATCGAATATCTCTAACTCTTCACCTGTATCAAAAGCATCATAAATAAAGCTATTGGTAGCATTAAAGTTCAAGGATAGAGATTTGGTGAAATCGAATCCAAGAGTGTAGTCCCAATCAAACAAGAATCTTCTCTGACGCAATACAGGTTGCGCTGATAGGCCTTGTATCAAGTTTCTAGATTGTTGTTGATTGAAGGTTCTATTAATTCTTGAATTTATCGATAAACTCTTAGGTACAGGATTAAAATTGATATCTCTTATCAATCTTAAATATTTGCTTTTTAAGGCCTCCGTATTCTTAAAAGGTTCAAAGTATTTTGGCTTGAAAGTAAAGTTGTACGAAGCCGAAGCCGTTACGTTCTTATTGATTGCTCTTTCAATATTGTA
Source organism: uncultured Flavobacterium sp. (assembly GCA_964505885.1). Taxonomy (GTDB): domain Bacteria; phylum Bacteroidota; class Bacteroidia; order Flavobacteriales; family Flavobacteriaceae; genus Polaribacter. The sequence goes on along the minus strand of CAZDKB010000028.1, from coordinate 21,909 downwards.
ATCTCTATGTACCTCCTCGTTGTAAGCATAAGAAACAGATAGGTTCTCTACGTCATAAAACTTGGGTTTTTTGGTAGACTCTGGATTTCTATTCTTTCTTACATTAATAAAGCTAATACTTGTTCTTTTGGTATAGTCTCGAGACACCTTTGTACCTCTTGGAATATTATCGGGAAGATCTGCCTCTTCAACATCTCTTAGTTCTACATCTTGATACTGCGGATCAAACTTAGGGTCTATAAAGCGTTCTCCAATGCTATAATTCATCGGTAATTCGATTCCCCATTTCTTAGGCATCATTTTCCCTAGATTGACACTGGTAGAAAGATCGTATTCTTTGGAATCGTCTAAAGATCTCTGACTCACTCTATCTTCTACATTTCCGAAACCAACCGTTTGCATTCTTCCGGTAACAGAAACATTGGCAACATCGGCAAAATTCGCATCTGCACTCACTACAGCTGCCCAACCACCTTCATTATCAAATCCGGCTGCTCTTAATTCATTAAACCAGATTTCTGCACTTTTATCTAAATTAGAATTGTTTTTGATCCCTAACATCACGGTTCTAATCTGAGCTAATGTTGGGTTACCTTTCACCTTTAAAACAATTCCTCCTGTTGCATCAGGATCGGGTAATGAGAACAGTTCTGTGATGGGGAATGCCGCCGCATCTCTAGCGAGTTTGATCTTACCCAACTGTTCCATAACAGCATCGAGATTATTGGCTTCTGGCCACACATCCAATGGATTCAAACTTCCAGTTGGAGATACTTTTAATGGAAGTTCTAACTGGTAGAAGTTATCATTTAAGTCGGTTCCAACTCTTATAATAGCAGACATATCATCATCGGAAACACTTCCTTGAAAAGTAGGTTCCAAGTGCATGAACATTTTTAAGTTCTTATAACGACGAAGGTCGATGCTGATGTTCTTATAAATCGCTCTTATCTTATCTTGAGGAAGATTATTTACGATCAATGAAACCGATTGTTCGTTTTGCTGTTGTACCGTTGTACTTCCTTGTAAACGTTCACGTACAATTCCAGGTGGCAATACATAACGCCCCTCGTTCTGCTCTATGTTTACGACTCCTACTTCGAAGTTATTCAGTTCTGTTTGAGTTAGAGGTTGATCAGGATTTACGGCAGGATCTAAGGTTCTCGTATAGCGTCGCCAATCACCTCTTACTAGATCCAACTGTCCGAATCTTAATACCATCGGAATCTTCGCTTTGGTAATGAACATTCTGATAAAACGAATACTGTTGAAATCAGAAATATTATTAATAGGCGTTCCTCCTTTTACAGGAATCCTAAACTGATACCAACGAGCAGTCTGAACTTGACCATTATCTAATTCTACCTGTGATTCTTTTTGATCTACAATAAAGTTTTGCCCAACAACAAGGTCAGAGCGGTTCAACGAAACCTTATACTCAAAATAGCTCTCTACCGTATTCATGGTTTGATCACGGTTAATATCCTCAGCGTCTGGATAGGTAGTGGCGCTAATTGGATAAGGCTCTGGAGACTGATTCAAAGTAGGTGAGTTCCCTTGAGTATTATTGAATAGTTTATAACGAGAGATGACAGATGCATCTGCCTCATCTAAGGCACTTCCTCTGTAATATTGATAGTTATCAGAAGCTGGATCTGCGAGACCCGCAAAGTTTGGAAATAAAATCCTTTCCTCGTCGTCTGTCAAACCATCCAATCCAATATCCTGATTGACTCTTGCTGCATCACTGTCGTCAAAGGCATAGATGATAGAAGGGTTTGTTGGAACCTTACCCCAAATTACATCGGTGGTATTTAAGACTCCTCCTCCCGCAGGTAGACCATTCTCGTACTGCTTACGATTGTCTTTTAAAATATCTTCTGAAATGTTTCCAAGGTTGAAATACAATTCTCCAACCTGATTACTTGGGTTTTGAGGATCTACACCCGCTGGTAAACCTTCTTCATTAGTGATCGAATAATTTAAATAAGGATCCATCAACCAAAACTGAATAAACTCAACGTTGGCTTGTTCAAAGTTATTGGTAGTTAAGGGTCTTGTGATTCCCGCCCATCGCGATTCGGGGTTGGGTAAGATTTCTGTATTCGAATCTGTTGAGAAATTATAAGGTCCTCTTTCACTAGGAAAATAGGCTAAATCTAATGTTCTAACAAGGGCTTGCTGAGTAACATCTAGTTCTTGATTTGGGAAAAGCTCACTAATATTTACCTGTCTTACCTCATCTCTTGATAGCTCATCGGCGTCAATATTCGGAGGTGTATCTCCTGCTCCATAGAAGATCGGATCGATATTATACCAGGCTAATCTAGCTCTAAGATCATTATACGTAAGATCACTCGCTGCCCCATTTAGGTTGGCTTGAGAACCTCTAGGAGTTGCCGCTGTATACCATTGTAAGGGTGTCAATAAACTAATCGGAATCTGAGAGGCCTCGAAGTCATCTACATACGCAGTAGCTGCCCCGGTCACATCAATTCCATTGGGTGTTCCCGGAATCAAATATGCCATATCAGCTCTTAAGGATAAATTAGACGGAGCATCCGTATCAACAAAAGGTAATTTATTGGTCAATTTTGTCAGCAATGGAACCTCTGAAGAAAAATCCAAATTAAACCCTAACATGGTATTATTGATAGGTTCAATTCCAAAATTCACCTTAGGTGTTAAAGGTCTTTCATTGACATTTAAGATCGTTCCTCCAATCACAAAATTCTCATTGAATTGATGCTCTACATCAACTCCCATAAAGGTTTTTCTCTGCTGATTGAATACAGCATTATTCTCTGTAGAAACTTGAATAGGAATTCCAGATGACTGTAATCCCGGGTCTAAGATCTGTACACGACCCAATTGATAATCTACCACATAATCGATTCCTTCTACCAATTGTCTTCCTCCTGCCGTTACAGTTACCGAACCTCTTGGTACATTGAAGGCTCCTAGTGGAATTCCACCACTATTCTGAGATTTAAAGTATCCTCTTAAGAAGTATTTGTCTTTATCTTGATTGTTAACCTGAACATTGATCTTTACATCCAAATACAGTTCTTTAAATAAATAAAGATCTCTATCAGCTTGTGTTGTTAAAATGCTTTCCAGTCCTGATCCAAAAGGTTCTGGATGCGGGAAGATTACGAATCCATTTTGCGAGTTTACGGTAATTCCTTCCACATAATCAAAGAAACCATCAGGGGATTGAAACTGAGTTTGATCCAATCGATCCAAGTTCATAACTTGCAATAGGGGTCGATTTGCCAATCCTGGAGTTTCAGCATTTTGAAGGGTATTCGAAGGAATTCCTGTTTGGTCATCTCTATACTGAATCTCAAATAAGAATCCATTAGGTTCTAATGGAAATGCTCCTAATGGGTACACATTCTTCATCATTAGATCCCATGTAGGAAAAGCCTCTGTTTGTCCTGGATTATCTGGATCATCTCTTTGCGTGATCAAGATCTCACTACGCAATAATTTTACTGCTAGGTTATCTGGTGCAGCAATTCCGTCATTCGAAAATTCTCCAACCTTAAAAGAAGTCTCACCGTTTGAGGCTCCAACTACCGTATACTCATAAGCAACCGCAAGAACTTCACCATCGTTTAACCTTCTATTCAAAGAAATATATCCTAATTGAGGATTTAAAGTATATTCATTTGGCTGTAATTTTCTCGCATTCTCAAGTAAACTATAGTCCGTTCCTTGCTCCATGGCAAAGTTTGCTAATAAGGTTTGATCTACCGTTCCAATATCTCTAATTCCACTACCAGGAGTTAATTCATTACTGATATTATTGGCTCCATTGTAGGGTAATTGAACTCCAGAAACCGAAACGACATTACTACTAGCCTGCACGTTCCCATCTATATCGACATAATTGTCTTCGTTAGGCTCACCAATATCTGCAAAAGCAACAATGCTTCTAAAATCTTGAACGTTGGCATTTCTATTTGTGATCCAAACCTCAATACGAGTAATATTAATCGGGCTACTAATTAGTGGGTATTGTCTTAAAGACCTTGCATAATTCTCTCTAAAGTATTGAGAAAGAAAAAAGTGCCTGTCATTATCGTAATCCGTTGCTCTTAAGTTGAACTCTTGAATGGAAGATCCGGCTTCAGCAGTCACAGTTTGTGATTCTGAATTTTGCTGAGAGAACACAGCGGTTACACTAGTCTTTCCGAATTGTAACTTTGTTTTTACCCCGAACAAACTCTGAGATCCGTTAATCAAGGAGTTCTTAATAGGCATGGTAACATTTCCTGCTTCAATTCCTTGAAGGATATCATCTTCTGTTGGCGTATATTCTAACTTTATGAGATTCTGAAAATCGAAGGTAGATTGGGTATCGTAATTTGCCGTTAGTTTTAATCTTTCTCCTATCTGCGCTTGTAATCCAGCATTGATCTGTTGGTCAAAATCAAAAGTAAAAGCAGATCTGTTTTGTTCGGATAATTGTGGATTCTCGGTGTTCTGATAGATTCCTCCGATCTTTAGGTTGATATTACCTGTTGGAGTTATTTTGATCTGATTTCCACCGAAGAGCGACTCAAAGAACTTAGAGTTTACATAATAGGTTGGTAGCAAATCTTTCTTTGCCGCTGCATCTCTGCTATTTCTGGCATCGATTTTCGACTTAAAGTACTCTAGCATATCTCTTTTCAGTCGATATTTCTTGTACTCATCAGGTGTCATGAAAATTGGAGTCTTAATAAAATAATCACCTACTTTCTCAACGATGATATACTTATCGAGATCCTTATCATAAATCACTTCAAATTTTGATGGATATTTAAGCAAAAGATTTCCAGTCTGACCATGCTTGAAGTTATACTTCAGGTCTAAAGTGTCCTTCTTTAATGGGATGGAATCCTTTTTTACAGGGATTGAATCTTTCTTCTGAGTATTAGCCTGTGCGGAGATAAAATTTGTTGTGAAAACAACAAATAAGAGACATAAAATATTTTTGAAAAACCTACCCAACTGATTATAAACTCTTTAGTGCTTTTTTAATAAGCAATTCAACGGAGGCGTCGGGGGTTTCCTTAAGAATATTGCTTACCACTTTTTCTGATTGTTTTTTATTGAATCCTAAAACTTCTAATGCTGATAACGCTTCATCTTTGCTGGTATTGTTCGTATCCATAGAAACTTCGTCAATATCGAAGGTTTTTAAGATCTTGTCTCGAAGATCCACAATAACACGTTGAGCTGTTTTTGCCCCAATTCCTTTCACCGATTGGATCAATGCTACATTCTCTGAAGCAATGGCGTTTTGAACCTCTTCAGAGGTCATAGAAGAAAGCATGGTTCTAGCGATACTAGGACCAACTCCCGAAACAGAGATCAGTAATAAAAATACCTCTCTTTCTGTTTTTGTATGAAAACCATACAAGGTATGAGCATCTTCTCTTATAGAAAGATGCGTGTAGAGTTTCACAAGCTCTTCATCTGGTAACGAAGAATAGGTTTGAAGTGAAATATTTAGTAAGTATCCAACTCCTGAACAATCTACCACGACGTAAGTCGGGTTTTTTTCAACGAGTCTCCCCCGGATTTGTGTAATCATGACTTAGAATCAGATGTCTAATGTAAAGAATTTATTTCTTTTGACGGGCTCTTTGTTGAGCATCTACAACCGCTACAGCGGCCATGTTTACCATCTCGTCTACACTTGAACCCAACTGAAGGACATGAGCAGGTTTTTTCAATCCTAATAAGATCGGACCAATAGACTCATTTCCATCCAATTGCTTCAATAATTTATAGGTAATATTCGCTGATTCCAAATTAGGGAATATCAAGACATTCACTTTTTTCCCATTCAATTTCGAGAATGGGAATTCCTTGGCTAACATCTCAGGATTCAGAGCAAAATCGGCTTGTATTTCACCATCAACTACCACATGTGGAAAATGCCTATGGATATATGATACTGCGTCTCTAATCTTTTTTGAACTCTCAGAATTTGAAGAACCAAAGTTTGAGAACGACAACATTGCCAGATTTGGAGTCATACCAAACATCTTAACTAACTTATAAGTAAGCTGTGAGATCTTGGCAAGATCTTTAGCCGTTGGATTTACATTGATTGTTGTATCTGCCAAAAACATTGGACCTCCATTGGTTAGCATCAAGTTCGTAGCGGCAATTCTTGAAACTCCACGGTCCATTCCAATCAATTCTATCATAGGTCTCACCACCGTTGGATAAGGTCTTGAATAACCTGTAATCAAAGAATCAGCTTCACCTTCATTGACCATCATTGCGGCAAAGTAATTACGCTCGCGCATTAACTTTCTAGCCTGCAATTGAGTCATTCCTTTACGCTGACGAGATTTCCAATAAATATCTCCAAATCGATGTCTTCTTTCCTTTTCTTCGTCGGTCTTTGGATCATAAATTGGAACATCGCTTGTAAATCCGAGTTCTTCTTTTAAAGCTATAATCACATCTTTTCTTCCCAATAAAATAGGATGAGCTATTCCTTCCTCATAAACTCTTTGTGCAGCTTTTAATACATCTAATTGATCTGCTTCTGCAAAGACTACAGACTTCGGATTTCCTTTGGCTCTGTTGTGTAGTAATCTTACTTCTTTGGTCCCAGAACCCGATCTATCCATTAACTCGTTTTTGTATCTATCCCAATCTTCAATAGGCTCTAGGGCTACTCCAGAATCCATTGCAGCTTTAGCAATTGCTGGAGGAATCTCGTAAATTAGTCTTGGATCAAATGGTTTTGGAATTATATAGTCTCTACCAAAGGATAAGCTTACCTCATCATAGACAATATTCACCTGCTCTGGAACAGTTTGTTTGGCAAGATCAGCTAAAGCGATGACCGCAGCCATTTTCATTTCTTCATTAATCTTAGTGGCGCGAACATCTAAAGCACCTCTAAAAATAAATGGGAATCCTAAAACATTGTTCACCTGATTAGGATGATCCGATCTACCCGTTGCCATAATAATGTCATCTCTGGTTTGCAGAGCTACATCATAGTTGATCTCTGGATCTGGGTTTGCCATGGCAAAAACGATGGGGTCTTTAGCCATTGATAACAACATGTCTGGAGTCACTACGTTTCCTTTCGACAAACCGATAAATACATCGGAATCCTTCATTGCCTCCTCCAGGGTATTTAAATCTCTGTCTGTAGCGAACTCTTCTTTTTGAGGAGTTAAATTGTCACGATCTTTTCGGATCACTCCTTTGCTATCGCACATTACGATATTCTCTTTTCTAGCTCCTAATTTCATATACAATTTTGTACATGAAATAGCAGCTGCTCCGGCCCCATTTACGACAATCTTGATCTTGGAGAAATCTTTTTCTGTGATTTCAATAGCATTTTTTAGAGCTGCAGCAGAAATGATCGCAGTTCCATGCTGATCATCATGCATGACCGGGATATCAAGCTCTTCTTTTAATCTTCTTTCAATTTCAAAAGCTTCAGGAGCTTTTATATCTTCTAGATTAATTCCACCAAAAGTGGGCGAAATCGCCTTAACAGTCTCTACAAATTTGTCGACATTCGTCGCGTCAACTTCAATATCAAATACATCAATGTCAGCAAATATCTTGAATAGAACTCCTTTACCTTCCATAACGGGTTTCGAAGCTTCTGGCCCAATATCTCCAAGTCCTAAAACCGCAGTTCCATTTGAAATTACAGCAACTAGATTACTTTTTGCCGTATACTTATAAACGTTTGATTTGTCTTTGGCAATCTCCAAACAAGGTTCTGCTACCCCAGGAGAATAGGCCAATGAAAGATCATGTTGAGTTGCATATTTTTTGGTAGGAACTACTGAAATCTTACCTGGCTTTGGTTTTGCGTGATACAATAAAGCCTCTCTTCTTTTCCTAGAATTATCCATGATTCGTCGGTTCTTTTATGACTTACAAATATATAGTTTTAGAGATAAGATGAGCGCTTAATATCAATCTTTTAAAAAGCCAATATTTCTCGTAAAACCTGAGTATTTTGTTCGTTTTACGGCCGACTTTTGAAAGACTTTTCTAAACGTATCTTCAGTGATCTCTTCCCAATCTTTTTTGGTCATTTCTAGCAATTCTGATTTGGGTTGAAACAAGGGTTCTGAATGGGATTTTGAGAATCGGTTCCAAGGACAAACATCTTGACAAATATCACAACCAAACATCCAATCTTCGAAGGAATTCTTGAACTGTGTGGGTATATTGTCTTTCAGCTCAATAGTAAAATAAGAGATGCACTTACTCCCATCTATGGTATTGTTTGGTAAGATTGCTTCCGTAGGGCAAGCATCAATACATCTCGTGCACTCACCGCAGTGATCTGTTGTAAATGGATGGTCATATTCCAGTTCTAAATCTATGATCAATTCTGCCAAGAAAAAAAACGAACCTTGTTGTTTTTGAATGAGCAAGCTATGCTTGCCATTCCATCCCAAGCCTGCTTTTTCGGCCCAAGCTCTTTCTAATACTGGCGCCGAATCAACGAAAGCTCTACCATTGATGTCACCAATATGATCTCTGATGGAACTGAGTAACTCCTTCAGTTTACTCTTAATAACATGATGATAATCCTGACCATAAGCATATTTAGAAATATGATAAGAATCTTCTCTTTGTGTTTTTTCTGGATAGTAGTTAAAGCTTAAAGAGATTACAGATTTTGCTCCTTCAACCAAAAGGGTAGGGTCCAAACGTTTGTCGATATGATTCTCCATATAATGCATCTCTCCATGATATCCTTTTTTCAGCCAAGCTTCCAATCTTGGAGCTTCCTTCTCCAAAAACTCAGCTTTGGCGATTCCACAATCTAGAAAACCTAATCTATTGGCTTCTTTTTTAATGAAATCAGAATACTGTTTTGTATGATTCAACTGAGTGATATTGAGAATTTAACTATGACAAATATAAGATGCAGAAACTATATTTCGACAGGCTCAAGATAAAGTTCAGAACAACAGAAAACAACCTTTTGTTACATTTTGAAGTCTATATCGTTTTAAGACTTTGTTGTAACTTGTTTAACAAAAAACTAAGAATTAATAGTTACTCAAACTCTAAGTTTGCCTCGACCAACTAACATGCTGTTATGAAAAAAATATACACCCTATTTTTATTATTACTATCAATTACGAGTTTTTCACAGATCAAAGGAAAGGTAACCAACAAAAAAGGTGAACCCTTATCATTTGTAAGTGTTTATCTGGATAGGACTCTTACAGGAACAACCACCAACGACGATGGAGAATATGAATTAAATATTACCAAACCTGGCGATTATGTGATTGTCTTTCAATATTTAGGTTACAAGACCGCTAAGACCATTGCAGTAATCAATGAGTTTCCTTTTACTGTAGATAAAGTGATGGAGGAAGAAGAAGTTGTTCTAGATGAAGTTAGAATCTCTAGCACTGAAAACCCTGCAAATGCTATTATTAGAAATGCAATTGATGCCAAAGAAAAGAACACCGATAAATTTGCAAAATATACTGCAAAGTTCTATTCTCGAGGATTGTTTAGAGTTAAGAATGCCCCAGAGAAGATCTTAGGGCAAAGCCTTGGTGATCTAGGTGGTGGATTAGACTCAACTAGAACCGGTATCATTTATTTATCCGAAACAGTATCTGAGATTGCTTATCAGAAACGTCCGAAGAACTTTAAGGAAAAGATCATCGCTTCAAAAGTAAGTGGATCAGATAGTGGTATTAGTTTTAACAGAGCCGAAGAAGCTTATGTAAATTTCTATGAAAATGCTGTAGAGGTTGCTGAAAGTAAAATGGTATCTCCAATTGCTGATGGTGCTTTTGGATACTACAGATATAAATTAGTCGGATCTTTTTATGATAAGAACGGAAGACTGATTAATAAAATTGAGATTACTCCAAAAAGAGATGGAGATCGAGTATTTAAAGGGGCCATTTATATCGTTGAAGATGAATGGGCGATCTATGGTTTAGATCTTATCACTTCAGGGAAACAAATTGGAATTCCAATGATTGGCGATCTTAGATTCAAACAAGATTATAATTATTCAGAATCAACGGAAGCATGGGCATTGATTTCTCAAAGTATAGATTTTAAGTTCGGATTCTTAGGCTTCAATGTTGATGGTAGATTTTCATCGGCTTATTCTAACTATGATTTCTCTCCCGGTTTTACCAAGGAAACCTTTGGTAAAGAGATTTTGACCTTTGAAGATGGAGCAACTGAAAAAGATTCTGTTTACTGGACCAATCTAAGACCGGTTCCTTTAACTCCTGAAGAAATCGACGATTATACTCTAAAGGATAGTATCAAGATTGTAAGAAAATCAAAGAAATATTTGGACTCTATCGATCGCAAGAACAACAAATTTTATTGGCTTTCTCCTTTAACAGGTTATAGCTATAGAAACACTTATAAGAAATGGTCGTTGTCATTTAATTCACCCTTAGAAAACATTGGATTCAATACAGTTCAAGGTTGGAATACCTCGGCAGGTTTGAGCTACTTTAAGCGCTTAAACGACAAAGGAAATTGGTGGAATGCCGGGGTAAAGGTGAACTATGGAGTTGCAGAAGACAAATGGCGTCCCACATTTTACTTTAACAAAAAATGGAACAATATTAAAAAAGAAAGATTAAGTATTTCTGCTGGTATTACCACTCGACAGTTCAATGAAAGAAACCCAATTTCAAGATTTAACAACTCATTTTATTCTTTATTTAGAGAGCAAAACTTCCTAAAGATTTATGAAAAGAGTTTTGCAAGAGTAGGTTATTCACAGGAGGTAATGGATGGTCTTTATATGAGCGGTTCTTTGGAATATACAGAAAGAACTCCCTTGTTTAATAATACGGGCTATGTGATGTTTGGAAACAATGATAGATCCTATACTTCCAACAATCCATTAGACCCTGGAAATAATGGATCGGCACCCTTTATTAGACATAATATTTGGAGTTTTAATCTAGGAGCAAATATTACTTTCGGTCAAAGATACTTGAGATATCCAAACGGAAGATATGGTGTAGGCAACCCGAAGTTTCCCAACTTATATCTAGGATATCGCAAGAACTTTGGATCAAATATTTCTGAATACAATTCGGATCTAATAGTTGCTCGATTGAGTCAGTTTGTATCTACTGGAAATTCAGGAGATCTTCGATATAATATTAGAGCAGGAGCATTTTTGAATGATAATGATATTCCCTTTATGGATTATTTACATGCGAATGGAAATCAGTTAAGATTCTTACCCAGTAACACTATCAATAGTTTTGGATTGTTAGATTATTATACTTTGAGCAATAATGACAAGTATACTGAAGCCCATGTTGAACATAATTTTAAAGGGTTCTTATTGAACAAAATTCCATTGATCAATAAACTAAATTACCATTTGGTACTTGGAGCAAAAGGATTATTTACCGGAGGTAACAAACCTTATTCTGAATACTCTGTGGGCCTTGATAATATTGGATTTGGAAAATGGAGGTTCTTGAGAGTAGATTATGTAAGATCGAATTTCAATGGAATCAAGAATGAAGGATTCCTATTTGGCATCAGACTATTTGATTAGGAAAAATTATCTTTGCTTTATGAAAATAAAGGTTCTTCTTTTTGGTATATCCACTGATCTAGTAGGGGAAAGCTCACTCGACCTCAATCTTAACGAAAGAGCCACAGTAAAGGACTTTAAAAATGCCCTCCAAGATAGATATCCCAATATGGATCAGCTCGATTCTTATGCGATTGCGGTCAACGAGAGTTATGCTTCAGACGATACTACACTCAAGGTAAATGATATCGTTGCAATCATTCCACCTGTTAGTGGAGGTTAAGATCTGAGGTATTTTTTATCAACCCAAAAAGTTCCGAAAGGTATAATAGATGCTATCATAACTTGAAACAAACTTTTTCCTTTCCAATTCATATCATCCTTGATCAGATAAGCAATTACTAAATAAGCAACAAAAAGCAATCCATGTGGCATTCCCAACATTTTTACATATTGCTCATCCTGTCCAAAATATTTGATTGGAACCGCAACAAATAATAATAATAAATAAGACAGGCCTTCTAAAAAGCTGATAATTCTGAAGAATGATTTCATAGAATTTAAAGTATTTTTCTGCATACAAAGATACTTCTCAATTCCTTATTTTTGTTAGAATTATGAGCAATACTTCTATTAAAATATCTACTGAAAGGTTAAGTCTTGATGAATGTTATTCATTTGTTGAAGATGACACTTGTGGTGGGATTGCTGTCTTTGTGGGGACCGTAAGGAATAGCACTCAAAACAAAGAAGTTACTCAGCTAGATTTTTCTACTTACAAACCAATGGCAATCAAAGAAATGCAAAAGATTGCCGATCAAGCATTAGAAAAGTTTGCTATAAAAAAGATTGCCATTCATCATGCAGAAGGAATGCTTCAAATTGGAGATATTCCTGTGATCATTACAGTTTCTGCACCGCATAGAGGAGCCGCCTTTGATGCTTGCGAATATGCTATTGACACATTAAAAGAAACAGTCCCGATTTGGAAGAAAGAACATTTTTCTGATGGTGAAGTTTGGGTGAATGCGCATCCTTAGTATGCCGAAATTCCTCCTGTAAGATTCAAAATATCTGCTTCTGGATATTTCTCTTTTAACATCTTAGTTGCTTTATAACTATTGAATCCTAACTTACATACCATTACATAAGTAGTTTCGGAATCCACTTTAAATTTTTCAGCATCAAACTCATTGATCGGAATGGTTTGATCCACTTCAAAAGGTAGATTAAGATTAGGTAAGACAGCAACTAAATGAAGACTAGATTCTCCTAGTTTCTTCCTTAGTTGTTCTGGAGATATTTGCCAATCTGGGTTTTGGGTACCGCAGGCTGCATCGTAATAAGTCTGAGCAGAAAAGATCTTAGCGATTTTAGCTTTTAAAGACTTTGGTGATAATTTCATTTTAAGTTGATTGTTCTTCAGTGAATTATATATCAGTAGTTCATTTTTCAAAGGTTTGCCGATTCCCGTAATATACTTAATGACCTCATTGGTTTGTGCCATGGCAATCAAACCTACAATTGGGTTTAAGGCTCCTGCCTCTTCACAATTGGGAACATCTGTATTCATTTCTGGAAAGGCATCTCGAAGGTTTGATGAATAAGTTCCGTCTTCTTCTTTAAGATTAAAGCAACTCACATAACCATCAAATTTATACAAAGAACCATAAACCAAAGGCTTATCTTTAAGCACACAAGCATCATTCAAGAGATATTTAGTAGGTAAACTATCTGTTCCATCTACAATAATATCGAAGCCTTGGATAACATCAAAAACATTCGATTTGGTCAATGGTTCGGTTGAGAAGGAAACTTCTGTAAAAGGAGCTCTTTTCTTAATGAAATTCCCTAAACTTTCTGACTTGTATTGACCCACATCATTTAAATCATAGTATACCTGACGGTGTAAATTGGTGACATCTACCTTATCAAAATCGATCAAATGAAGTTGACCGATTCCGCTCGATGCTAAATATACCGCCACGGGGCTTCCCAGACCTCCACAACCTACAACCAAAACCTTTGCATTTTGCAATTTTTGCTGGCCATCTTCTCCTATTTCGGACAAGGTTGTTTGGCGTTTGAAAAGCTCGGATCTATCTATAGACATCTTAATTTAGTTCTTGCTTTGCAGCTTCAAATTCTTCAGGTGTATTGACATTTTTGATTAGGTCATCATCCACTTCTACAATCTCAACATCAGAATTGATTAACATTTTTCTCGGACAAGAATATCCTTGTGCTAAAAACTGTAATAAAATTGGGTAAGCTTTTGGTTCATAAATTGTAATCAAAGGTTCTGGAAATCTTTTATCTTTTCCCTTTACTGTGGTAGCCACTTTAGATGGATTTCTTTTGCTTAACAATAACTCAACCAAATTTGAATCTATAAAAGGAATATCTGTTGCCAAAACAACCCAAGCAGAATTTGGATCTTTCTGAAATGCAGAACAAATACCTCCAAAAGGTCCAAGGTTGAAGAATGTATCGTGAATCTCATTCTCTTTTCCATTATCTTTTGCGACCGAATAGTAAGTCTCAAACCCTTTATTTGAAAGCAAACCCTTGACATATTCTTTCTGAGGAACTCCGTGATAATTCAGTTCTGATTTATCCTGACCCATACGTGTACTTTTTCCTCCAGTCAGAACCAATCCTTTGATTGAAGGAATTGTTTGACTTACTAACTTGGAAATATGAGCATTGATCTTCTCTGTTTCTCCGATATAATAAGACGGAATCTCCTTCCAGTTTTTAAACTTATCTTTTAAGCTATCGAAAGGCTCAATATCTTCTACTAGTCTTACGAAGAAATGGACATCCGTAATCTGGTCAATTCTTTTTTGAATACTAGCTTCTTTCTCTGGATCTAATAAAACGATCTGTTGATTACCAGCATAATGATTTCCATTAACAAATACGAAATCGAATTGCGAAAACTGAATTCTTTGTACATATTCATTAACGGGACCGGATGTGGTGATACTCAAATTACCTTCATGATGAAAGCTGAAATCACTCAATTGATTTGGAGTAACATCCTTGGCGTGAGAAGCATCAAAATATGCCAAATTATAGTCCGATAAATTCGCGGAAGCTTGGTGAACAAGGTCTGAAATAATGCTACATTTTGCACCAAGAATCGAAACCTCATTCGGTGCGAATTTCCCATTTTTTCTTCTCGTTAAGTTCGTATGTTTTTGATGTTTAGTCATTTCTTATATCCGATTTTCCTCCCGTTTTCTCTATCAATCTTACTTCTCGGATCACCATTTCTTGAGAGATAGATTTGCACATATCATAAATGGTTAAGCAGGTTGCTGATGCTCCTGTTAAAGCTTCCATTTCAACCCCTGTTTTTCCTTCAATTGTCACCTTACATATGACCTCTACACGCTCTTCATCAACGATCTGAATATCAATATCTACACCATTAATCATCAAGGGATGGCACATGGGAATAATCTCTGAAGTTTTCTTTACAGCTTGGATCCCTGCGATGATAGCCGTTTGAAAAACGGGTCCTTTTTTGGTAATCAATTCGTCATTATTAAAATGACTCACAACTTCTTTTCCTAAGAACATAGTTGCCTTGGCAATTGCCGTTCTTTTGGTGATCTTCTTATCTGAAACATTCACCATTTTCGGATTTCCGCTTTTATCAATATGAGAAAATTCACTCATTATCTGTATCTTATAAAATTAAAAGTCTCACCTTTTTTAAATTCGATTTGGTCTTTTGGTAATTGAATAAATCCGTCTGCCTGAGTTAGACTCGCCAAATCTCCTGATCCATTTCCTTTTACTGGCATAGCCACCAAATGTCCGTATTTAATCTCAATTTTTACTTGTAGAAAATATACAAGGTTAGGATCAAATGAAACATCCTCTCCTAATATGACGGTTTCCTTTTTTAACTCAAATCCGGCTGACTTCGCATACCATGGATAAAAATAAGCTAAGCAATTCACATAAGTGGAAATTGGATTTCCAGGAAAAGCGAAAACTATCGATCCCTTGTTAGTGTTTTCTGCAGGAACTATTCCGTCCTGCTTGGAAATACCAGAAGGCACTGCGTGCCCTAACCAGAAAGGTTTTCCAGGACGTTGAGCCACTCTATGAAACAACTTTTGTACACCAAGCTCTTCAAGGACTTCAGGTAAATAATCAAACTTACCCTTACTAACTGCTCCACTAAAGAGAAGCACATCATAGTTCTTTAAATAAGATTCTATCTTATCTTTAAGTCTTTCCTTATCATCAATAATGTGATCCGTTTCAGCTTGTATTTGCAATGATTTCAAAAGGGAAACCAAACTGAAAGCATTAGATCTCCGTATCTGATGAGCTTCCGGAGTTTCATGCACCTCTACTAATTCATCTCCAGTAGAAACGATCATTACTTTGGGTGTTTTTGCCACTTTAACAGTTGATTTTCCAACAGTTGCAATAACCCCAATTTCCGCTGCTGTAATTACTTTATTTTGCGGAATCAAAAGATCTCCTTGTAACCTGTCCTTCCCTTTTGCATGGATATTCTTTCCCTTTTCAAGAGCCTCTAGATTCACCGTTGCCATTAATGTCTCAATGGTTACATCTTCATATCTGATAACCGTATCGGTATTTTCAGGCAGCACTGCTCCAGTCATTACTTCATAACAATGAGAAGCGTTTTCCATTTTCTCTTGCGGAGCACCTGCAGGTTGAATCCCTTCGATCTTAAAATCACGCACACCATATGTAAAATAGCGATGATTGATTGCTATTCCATCCATCGAAACTCTATTGAACGGAGGAAAGTCTCGGTCAGCAAGAATATCCTCTTTTAAAACTCGGCCTAAAGACTCATTAAAAGGAACCTCTTCCACTCCAAAATCTTGAGTGTTTTCTAAGATAATTCTTAAAGCTTCTTCTACAGAAATCATGTTTTTTTAATTCAGTTTCTATTTATGTAAGACAGAATTACTGCTAGCCTCCGATAGTTGACATACTCTCAGATACAGATCCTTTAGATCTATTAGCTTCGGCCACAAAACCATTTTCAGGTTTCTCTTTTACCAATGAGAGAAATAACTCTTTCAAATCTTCATTACTAGCTCCCTTTCTCAGGAAATCTCTTAGGTTAAAAACTCCATCATCAAACAAACAATTCTTAAAAGTTCCTATAGGCGTAATTCTAATCCTATTGCAATCGCTACAAATAGTTCTTGTGAAAGCTGGTATGATTCCAACGGTTCCTATATGTCCATCAATTGAGAAGTTTCTCGAAGTAGACGACTTTTCAGATACTATAGGTTCGACATCATATTGAGATTGGATCTCATTTAATATCCGACGATAGTTCCATGCTTCTTTCATCTCGCGCTGCCCCTTGCCATTAAAGGGCATTTCCTCAATGAATCTGACGTTTACATTCTTGTTCTTGGTAAGCTCAACAAAATCATTAATCTCATCGGTATTAAATCCAGATTGAACAACTACATTCAACTTCAGATTCAGGCTACTTTGTTCCAATAATTGAAAGGTTTCATATACTTCTGGAAAGACATCTCTTCTTGTGATCTGGTGGAATTTCTCCTTATTTAAACTATCTATACTCAGATTGATATTCTTGACTTTCTCCATATTTTCCAAAGTGGAAATGTGCTTAGCGATCATTGCACCATTAGTGGTGATATTGATGGCTTCTAGAAGATCATTAAAAGAGAGCATTTCTAAAAACTTAATGAAGTCTTTTCTCACAAATGGTTCACCTCCTGTTAATCTTACTTTTGTTACGCCCAACTCCGTAAGCACACGAATGATACGGTACATTTCCTTAAAAGTAAGAAGATCTGCTCTCGGTGCAATCTCAATTCCATGAGCGGGCATACAGTATTGGCATCTCAAATTACAGCGATCGGTAACTGCAAGTCGAACATAATTTACTTGCCGTCCAAAACTATCGATTAACTGTTGTTGATGTGACATGAAAAGGATTCAAAGAATATAAAAACAAAGATAGTTCATTTGAGATCAATGAAGTCTTAAAAGAATCTTATAGAAATGGGTAACTTATAATGATCAATAGTAACTATATTTATATGAATATGAATATGAAGAAATTAAATTTATTTACAATTACGCTTTCAATAGCAATTGTTTTATCTGTAGTTCTCGTTCTAAAGAATTGGCTAGAAAATGAGGAGATCCACTCAGTTGGAATGGGTGGTGTTGTCATTTTATCCTTACTATTATTTATGGTCTTAAGAAGAAATAGAACTTAGACCAAGTCTTTGACATGGTAACATTTAATGGTTGGTTGAACTACTAAAAAAGAAGGGAATCAAAAAATTGCGCAACATCCTTTTATTCAACAATCAATTAAAAATTAAAAAAATGAAAAAGAAATTAACCTTAGCAGTTATGGTATTTACTGTTTTACTCTCTTGTAGTGAAAATGAAAACTTGCCAGAAGAAATTATAACTACGTCCACGGAAACTAGATCAAAAGTGGTAGATAATTCCGAGAACATATCTAAAATCATTGAAACTCTTGACAAAACTCTTGAGTATACACTAAAAAATCAAAATTTAAATGATAAATTAATTGGAGATTATTTTATTGAAGAAGCTCGTAAAGCTGGAATCCAAATTATCAAAATTTCCAACAATGAAAAAGATTCTAATTTTTCTACCGAATTTCGAGAATTTAGTCAGCAAATTATAGAATCGCGTTCTTACAATACAAAAGATGAATTCAAAAATTCATTAGTATCTTTAAGAGATCAAGTTATGTTAAGCAAAATAATTTCCAGTGAAAAACAAATTATGATCGATAATATTGATTTTATGATTTCGTTTGGAGACTGGATGGAGACAGCTAATGATAAATATCCCAACATTAGAATGATTAATAGAGCTAGTGATTGTGATGGTTGGTGGGAATGCTGGGGGGCTTGTGCTGTTGCGATAATTGGAGGGGCATTAACAGGAGCACTAACTGGTTGTGCTGCAATTGGTTCTGTCGGAGCATTTGCTGGAGCTGCAATTGGTTCAATTGTGCCTGCACTTGGAAATGCAGTTGGGGCAGGTGTTGGTGCCGTTGCCGGATGCGGAGCAGGTGGAGCAGTCGGTGCCATTGCTGGCGGACTAACAGCCGCCTCTGTCGCATGTGATTAAACTATATAACATGAAAATAAATAAAGTTCTTAGTATTAATGCGTTTATACTTTCTCTTCTTGCTACCTTAATTTCAGGCTATGTGTTTTATTCAAATCTTGAAATGAAAGGATCAGAGAATGAATGGAAATTTTACACATCCTTAATTGGATTCTCACTTTTCTCCATAGTATTTTTAATACTAATTATCTCTATCATTTTGAATAGATTCTATTCAAATAATTGAAAAAGTCTTTTAACAAACTCTAGTATCTCTTTTATAAAGAGATACTAGAGTTTATGTATTTCTAGGTCAAGAGATGTCTTGTTAAAAATTAAGTAGATCAGGCTCATGAATCTTTGCCTTGGCTTCGGGTAATCGAAACACATCCCAACTATAATATTTTTGAATCTCCGCTTTGAAGTCGGTTAAAAGATGCGGGTATTCTTTCATAAGATCAGTGAAGTTATCGCTTGATCCCGTTTTTATATAAGAATTCATTATCTGAAGTGAGGCGTAGGTTACTGTAGCATTGAATTTCATAGTGGCTCCATACTTTATAGCAAAGTCATAAATCTGCTCACACATGTTTTTGATAGATTGTTCCAATCCATATTTTGTAAGATGGATATAAGCTAATCTTAAGTGAGCTTCATGTGAAAAGTATAAAGGTGGAAACTTAATATCCCGAAACTTTTGCTCGTATACCTCATCAGAAAAACGATAGTGTTTTTCCACTAGCTGGGTAATTTTTTACTAAGCGTTCCGTAAATAAAAGCTCCTATAATTGCTGAGAAAAGTACAATCAAAATCGCTAAAGCACCATGACCAATTAACACGAACATAGGGCCGGGACAAGCTCCTACCAAAGCCCAACCTAAACCAAAGATACTTCCTCCAACAAAGGTTCTGATGAATCCTTTCTTTTTAGGTTTAATATGAATTGGATTTCCTTGAAAATCCTTAATTATTTCTCTTTTAAAAAGTTGCATCAATACAACCCCGATTGCAACAGCAGATCCTATAACTCCATACATATGGAAAGACTGGAATTTGAACATTTCATAAATTCTATACCATGAAACAACTTCAGATTTGCTCAAAATGATCCCAAAAACGATTCCTACCAATAAAAACTTAATATACTTCATTGCCTAAAATATTAGAGGGAATAAGATCCAAGTCATTAATAATCCACCTGCAAAAAAACCAATAGTAGCAATCAAAGAAGGTAATTGCAAACTACTTAAACCAGTAATGGCATGTCCCGAAGTACATCCACTTGCATAACGAGTTCCAAATCCAATGAATAATCCCGCAGCAATCAGAATGATAATACCCTTAAGAGACAGTAAACTATCCACACTAAAGATCTCTGATGGTAGATATTCTTTTCCTGCATCCGCAAAACCAAGATCTGCCAATTCTTGAACAGTTACTGGATTTAGATCTATGGCCTGACTCGGCATAAGAAAATTGAAGGAGATCACTCCTCCAATGATAATGCCAAGTACAAAAACCAAACTCCATGTTCTTCCTCGCCAATCTGTATTAAAGTAATCAACAAACTTTCCGGCACCTCCAATTGTACAGAAGGTCTCTAGATTGGTAGATACCCCAAAGCTCTTTCCAAAATAATTCATTAAAAAAAGCACAAGTGCAATCGCGGGACCTCCAACATACCAGGGCCAGGGCTGAGTGATTATTTCCATTAGTTATAGTTTTTGATCTATATAATTCATTATTGTTTTTATAGCTCCATTCTGTTGAGCAATATAGTCAGAATTGATCTTACCTGTTCGTTTTCTGTAAGATTCATCTTGATAAAACTTATCAAAGATCTTTGAAAATTCGCTCTGATCGTTCACAGAAATAACTCCTTTTCTATCGACAAGATCTACCGCTTCTTTGAATTTTTGAAATTCAGTGCCAATCACGATTGGAACACCAAAGGTAGCAGGTTCTAAAATATTATGAAGACCTGTTTTGAATCCGCCTCCCACATAAACAGCATCTGCATAAGAGTATATCTTGGTTAATAAACCTATGGTATCAATGATCATAACATCAAAGTCCTTCAACTTCTTTCCTACTTTTTCAGAGAATAAAACTGTTTTCTTCTGAATGCTGCTCCTCAGTGTCTGAATGTTTTTTTCATTCATGCTATGTGGAGCAATAATAAACTTTTGATTCTCGGATTCATTTATATAATTGGTCAAAAGAGCTTCTCCTTCAGACCATGTACTTCCAGCAATTACTGTGTATGTATCATTCTTAAATTCCTCTATGAAACTCAATGAATTATCCTGATCTAGAATAGTCAACACTCTATCAAAGCGAGTATCTCCACTAACCGATACATTGGTTAATTCGATAGAGTTTAGCAATTCCTTGGAGGCTTCATCCTGAACAAAAAAGTGATCAAAGGTATCCAATGCTTTTCGCATCCAACCTCCAGAGGATTTAAAGAAATGCTGTGTAGACCTAAAGATACCTGAAACCAAAATAGTAGGTATTTCTTGAGATTTTAACTCACCCAATAAATTCGGCCAAAACTCATACTTCACAATAATAGCCAATGAAGGATGAGTCATTCTTAAAAATTTTCTGACTCTTCCCTTCGTATCGAAAGGCAGATAGCAAACGACATCGGCAAGATCATAATTCTTTCTAATCTCATATCCAGAAGGAGAGAAGAAGGTCACTACGATTTTATATTCTTTATGTGATTCCTTTAATTCCTCAATAATAGGTCTAGCTTGCTCAAATTCACCCAAAGAAGCTGCATGAACCCAGACTACCTTATCCTTTTCAGATATTGCAGATAGTTTAGAAAAGGTTTCTCTTCTTCCTTTTACAAACAATCCAACCTTCTTGTTAAAAAGGCCATAGATCGACAAAATGAAAAAAGTGATATGAGCTGCGAAGTTATACAATGGGTTCATTGCTGTAAAAATACTAAAATAAGGCACAAAAAAACCCTGACTATTTCTGTCAGGGTTTTTCTATTTCATTCTTTATTTCTTAAGCCTCGAAAGGTACAATAGAAACATAAGATCTATTATCTTTTTTCTTCTTGAACTGAACAGTTCCATCCACTTTTGCATGTAAAGTATGGTCTTTCCCCATATATACATTTTCACCTGGATAGTGCTGAGTTCCTCTTTGACGAACGATGATGTTCCCAGCGATTGCTAACTGTCCTCCAAAG
>CAZDKB010000027.1:26472-26914 GCA_964505885.1 uncultured Flavobacterium sp. | reverse complement strand
ATTATCTCTGATAGAGGCTTTTAGCAAACCTTTAGCATCATATGGGTTTGATGGAACGATCACTTTTAATCCAGGACAGTTTGCATACCAGCTCTCAAAAGCTTGAGAGTGAGTTGCCGCTAACTGACCCGCTGAAGCAGTAGGACCTCTAAAAACAATCGGACAGTTAAATTGCCCTCCAGACATTTGTCTGATCTTTGCTGCATTGTTAATGATCTGGTCAATTCCTACCAAAGAGAAGTTGAAGGTCATATATTCAACGATTGGTCTATTACCGTTCATCGCAGAACCTACAGCGATTCCTCCGAAACCAAGTTCAGCAATAGGAGCGTCAATTACACGCTTTTCTCCAAACTCATCCAACATTCCTTTACTGGCCTTGTAGGCACCATTATATTCTGCAACTTCTTCTCCAATTAAATAGATGCTCTCATCTCTGCGC
>CAZDKB010000027.1:0-26462 GCA_964505885.1 uncultured Flavobacterium sp. | reverse complement strand
CTCATTGCCTCACATACGGCCTCACGAAACTGAACTGTCTTCATTGATCTTTTTTAGTTGTTTTATGGAAAAGCAAAAATAGGGAAATTCTCAGTAAAAAAAAGTCTCTTTAAAGGGGAAGTGCTATAACGTTTTCTTAAAAATTTATTAGTCATCTGAATCACTTCGTTTCAGAATGGATATATAGACTTGAAATCTGGAGAATCTTTGAATTTCTTCATAGTTTTTATCGAGAATTCGCAAC
Source organism: uncultured Flavobacterium sp. (assembly GCA_964505885.1). Classification (GTDB taxonomy): domain Bacteria; phylum Bacteroidota; class Bacteroidia; order Flavobacteriales; family Flavobacteriaceae; genus Polaribacter. The sequence continues at coordinate 26,218 of CAZDKB010000027.1, read as the reverse complement.
TCCTCATCACTAAGATTATAAACATTGGAGTAGAAGATGTATTCATTTTGTTTGTTGAATTGATTCAAGCGTCTTTGATCTCCATTTAGCATTATCTCATCCTCTGAATTATAATTCGGAAAAAAGGTTCCGACATTGTCTAGATCAATGCTTTCAGAATCTAAATAATGTATGGCTTCAGTTCTCAATGAATGATAAGGTATATGAGCCAATGTAGCATCCCAGCCTTGAGAAATATTCTCGGGGTAGACCCAAAAGTTTCCCGTGATGAGTCCAAAGAATAGAAGGCTGTGAAGAACGTTTTTCGATGAAGTTAGCTCTTGGAGTATCAGAAAGGCAGTTAAGCTCAAGGTTAGATAGGATACTATAAAATATCGATGACCAAAACCATTCGTTGAAAAAATGGAGGCGAGAATAACAAAGAATACAGAACAAAAAGACAGGAACAGGAGTTGTCGAACAGTATTGTTGATTTTCTTTTTCCTCCATAAATAGATAAGTCCAAAGATCAAAAACAGAATGATGAATACCCTTCCGAAGTCAATATATCTCCAGATGAGGACTAATATGTTTCTTGAGAATTCCTTTAAGGAAGGAAATTGCCAAAGGGAAGACCAAGGTGAATCAGGGTGAGTTTGAAGCCAACCTTTTGAAAACAATCTCCAAGCAACATATAGAATTCCGGGCAAAGCACTTAATAAGTAGTATAGGGAAAATCGAAGGTTGATACATTGCTTCCATTTCTTTTTTTCAATAACTCTTTGTTGAAAGATCTCGTAAAGAAAGATTCCTGCAAAAAGCATCATGCTTCTAAAGCTAATGATACTAAGAAAAAGGAGTCCGATGAATTTCCATTTTTGATTCTTGTAAAAAATCCCATTTAATGTTAAAAAGAAGAAGAACAAGATGATAGTTTCTGGGTTTACAAGCACAAAAGAGGAAAGCAAACTAGGATCTGCAAGGATCAGTAAAGAACCCATTGCGCTTAGCTTAATATTTCTAGTAAAGTAAAAAGTCAGTCGATGAATCTGGTAAATTGTACCAATAATAAAAGGCAACATTAAAAGGTGGCTAGCCCATAATGAATGTCCAAAAATAGTCCACGTAATTGCCAATAACATTCCTAGAAAAGGAGGGTGGCCTGGATCAAAACTAATAGGAAGGTTCCAATTAAAGATTCCGTTTTCATACAAATGATTCCCCATTTTTGAAGCAAATAATACGTTGTCCCAAAACATTCCAAAATCTTTGGAAAAACAAAAAATCAGCATCCCTAGAACTGTGCAAACCCCTAAAACGCCTGCTTTATTTTTAGTTCTATTTAAGGCTAACTGATTCATTTTAAAAGAATAAAAACTTTCCAAAAATTATTATGCATGCATAGTATTTTTGATTTATTTGTAGTATCTTCGTGCCGTCAAATCAAATACATAAATAAATTATAATAAATGAAAATATTGGTATGTATCAGTCACGTACCTGATACCACTTCAAAGATCAACTTTACAGACAATGATACAAAATTCGATACGAATGGTGTGCAGTTTGTGATCAATCCTTATGATGAGTTTGTTTTAACTAGAGCTATGTGGTTTAAGGAAAAACAAGCGGCTTCTGTTACTGTTGTAAATGTTGGAAACAATACTACCGAGCCTACCTTAAGAAAGGCTTTGGCAATTGGAGCTGATAACGCGATCAGAGTGAATGCGGAAGCAACAGATGGTTTATCTGTAGCGAAAGAATTGGCTGCTATCGTAAAAGATGGTGGTTATGATCTTGTATTAGCGGGAAAAGAATCAAGTGATTATAATGGTCAAATGGTTCCGGGGATGCTAGCAGCATTAACAGGATATAATTTTGTAAATGCTTGTGTAGGAATCGAAGTGGATGGAGACGGAAATGTGACTACGGAAAGAGAAATGGATGGTGGACACGAGACTGCAGCTACCTCATTGCCTTTGGTAGTAGGAGGTCAGAAAGGAATCGTTGAAGAGACCGATCTTAGAATTCCGAATATGAGAGGAATCATGATGGCCCGTAAAAAACCATTAACGGTTGTTGAACCAGTTGGAGGAGATTCTGCTACAAATTCTCAATCTTTTGAGAAGCCAGCACCCAAAGGAGCGGTGAAGTTGGTAGATGCAGATAATGTAGATGAGTTGGTGAATTTATTGCACACCGAAGCAAAAGTTATTTAATCATAAGAAATCAAAAGATATGTCAGTATTAGTATACGCAAGTTCTTCAGACGGAAAATTTAAGAAATCGACTTTCGAAGTAGTTTCTTATGGAAAAAAAGTAGCGGATCAATTAGGAACTAATTTGATCGCATTGACCATTAATGCAGATGATGCCAGTGAATTACAAAACTATGGTGCCGCTGAGATCTTAACTGTGAATAATGATCAGTTATCAGATTTTAATGCAAAAGCATATGCTTCAGCTATTCAGCAAGCAGCAGAGGCAAATGGTTCAAATATTGTAGTGATCGATTCAAGTGCAGACGGATTGTATTTAGCTCCGTTAGTATCCGTAGGATTAAACGCAGGATATGCGTCTAACGTCATCGATGCACCAAGTTCAACAGAGCCTTTCACGGTAAAGAGAAAAGCTTTTTCAAACAAAGGATTCAATAATACAGTAATCTCCACTTCAAATAAGGTGATAGGATTGGCGAAGAATTCGTTTGGAATCTTTGAAAATGAAGTTTCGGCTTCTGTAAATAGTTTTGACCCATCATTTTCTGATGCTGATTTTGGTGTAAAATCAACCAAGATCGAAAAAGCATCAGGTGCTGTGACCATTGCAGATGCAGATGTAGTTGTTTCTGCAGGTAGAGGATTAAAAGGTCCTGAAAATTGGGGAATGGTTGAAGAATTAGCAGATATTTTAGGTGCTGCTACGGCCTGTTCTAAACCAGTGTCTGATTTAGGTTGGAGACCTCATAGCGAGCACGTTGGACAAACAGGAAAGCCAGTAGCTTCTAACTTATATATTGCAATTGGAATCTCAGGTGCTATTCAGCATTTAGCGGGAATCAATGCTTCAAAGGTGAAGGTTGTAATCAATACAGATCCAGAAGCACCATTCTTTAAGGCAGCTGATTATGGAATCGTTGGAGATGCTTTTGAAGTAGTTCCACAACTAATTAGTAAACTGAAAGATTTTAAAGCGCAAAACTCATAATTTTTATTAAATTGTGCCCTAAGAAAAGGGCTGTCTAATTTTTGGTGATTGCCATGATTAGACAGCCCTTTTTTAGTTAGGATCAAGACGAATGAGTTTAATAAAACTGACAATTAAGGGGATTTCCTACAGTCAAACGCAGAGCGGAGCTTATGCTTTGGTTCTGAGTGAAATGGAAGGCACTCGAACCCTTCCCATCATCATAGGAGCTTTTGAGGCTCAATCAATAGCCATCGCCTTGGAAAAGGAGATTAGACCTCCAAGACCACTTACTCACGATCTCTTTAAGACCTTTTCAGAAAGATTTGAAGTAGATATAAAACAGGTGATCATCCACAAATTAGTAGATGGAATTTTCTTTTCAAGTCTGATCTGCGAAAGGGATGGGGTAGAAGAGATCATTGATACTAGAACTTCTGATGCTATCGCTATTGCTGTAAGATTTCAAGCTCCGATCTATACCTATGAGAATATTCTAGACAAAGCTGGTATTTACCTCAAGATAGAGGAAGAGCTAGCCATCAAAGAAAATTTAGATCCTGAAACTGTAGAGGTGCAATTGGAAGAGGAGGAGACTGGTTTTTCTTCTTTGTCATTAAAAGAACTTCACAAAAAATTGAACGAAGCTGTCACTAACGAAGACTATGAAATGGCGGCGAAGATACGAGACGAGATCAGCAAGCGTTCCTAATCAACCATTTATGAAGAAATTTTTTACGCTACTTATTTGTTTAATGGGCTTTGTAGGTTTTTCACAGAGCATTGAGCAAGATTGGAATTTTAAATCCATTCAAAAAGGAGGTCAGGATGTTTTTACGATTGATAAGAACGATACATTCATACTGAAAGATGGAAAATTTAATTACAGTTTAGTAGCTAAGGATAGCTTAAGAGCTGAAGGAAGTTATATTCATCAGAACAATCTTTTGATTTTTAATTACACAAAACCGAAAGATACAGTTCGTTATTATAATATTTCACAACTCACAGATTCTTTATTGACGATCACAGAGAATGATGTGGCTTATTCATTTTCACTTCAACAAAACAGTACCGATGTGGTTGCAGTTGATGAGTCGAATGAAGGGAGTAAGTTGATTCCAAACCAAGGATTTTCTTTCACTAGTTTATGGAAGGGAATCTTGGGGATGTTTGTTCTTATTGTAATCGCTTTCCTATTTAGCTCTAACAGAAAAGCAGTAGATTGGAAAAAGGTAGGGATAGGATTGTCTCTTCAACTTTTAATTGCTGTTGGGGTACTCAAAGTAGGTTTTATAAAGGCAATTTTCGATTTTGTAGGAAAGATATTTATAAAAATACTGGAATATACCAAGGCGGGATCTGCCTTTTTATTTGATGGTCTTGTAGACAATATCAATAGCTTTGGATACATATTTGCTTTTCAAGTATTACCTACGATTATCTTCTTCTCGGCCTTAACTTCCTTGTTGTTCTATCTTGGAATCATTCAGAAGATCGTTAAGCTATTGGCTATTGTACTATCTAAGTTTTTAGGAATCTCTGGAATGGAAAGTTTGTCAGTTGCAGGGAATATTTTCTTAGGACAAACGGAAGCTCCATTATTGATCAAAGCTTATCTAGAGAAGATGAATCGATCTGAGATCTTGCTTGTGATGATCGGTGGAATGGCAACTGTTGCCGGTGCTGTTTTAGCAGCTTATATAGGTTTCTTAGGTGGTGGTGATAAAGAAATGGAATTGGTGTTTGCAAAGCATTTGTTAGCAGCTTCTGTGATGGCGGCTCCAGGAGCTATTGTGATCTCTAAAATATTGTACCCTCAAACGGAGCAAGTCAATACTGATGTAACCGTTTCACAAGAGAAAATAGGATCTAATGTATTGGATGCTCTGGCAAATGGAACTACAGAAGGTTTGAGATTGGCGGTTAATGTAGGAGGAATGCTATTAGTATTCGTTGCAGTTATTGCCATGATCAATGGGATATTAGGCGGTCTTGGGAGCTTTGATGGTATTGCATATTTTGGATGGGAATTTACCTCTCTTAATGAGCTGATCGCGGCCAACACAGCATATAAAACTTTTTCTATTGAATTTATCTTAGGGTATACATTCGCACCATTAATGTGGATGATAGGTGTGCCAGCTGAAGATATGACCTTGATGGGACAATTACTCGGAATCAAACTCGCAGCGAGCGAATTTGTAGCTTATATTCAATTAGCAGATCTCAAGGATATGGCAAGTGCAACACATTTAGCCTATAATAAATCTGTGATTATGGCTACATATATGCTATGTGGATTTGCAAACTTCGCTTCTATTGGAATTCAAATTGGAGGAATTGGGTCCTTGGCGCCAGGTCAACGAAAGACACTTTCAGAATTTGGAATGAAAGCACTTATCGGTGGAACCATTGCCTCTTTAATGTCAGCTACAATTGCAGGGATGATAATTGGGTAGTTTACACTCGGGTTAAGGTTGAAGGTTAAAAGGTCAAGGTTTCATCATTTTTTTAGGGTAACTTTTTATTAGGGTACTTAACTTGTAAATGACTTTTATTTGTTAGATAACCTATGAGGAATTTTAGAAAGCTTGAGGTTTGGATTGATTCTAGAAAACTAGTTAAACATGTGTATCAACTTTCGGTTGATTTACCTAAAGATGAAAAGTATGGTTTAACTCAGCAGATAAGACGCTGTGCCATTTCGATTCCTCCAAACATTGCTGAAGGTTGTGCAAAAAACTCACAGAAAGATTTTGTTAGATTCTTACAAATCAGTTTGGATTCATTATATGAGTTAGAGTCCCATTTTTTGCTTTGTTTGGATCTTAACTTTATACCTGAAGAAAATCTTATATCAATTATTAATATGATTCAGATTCTTCAAAAAAGAACCTCATCATTAATTCATTTCAATACGAAGAATTAGGATTAAAGTAATTAAATGAATAGTTAATAACTTCTCAATAAGTTTGAAAACTTCCTTTCAAATTCTGTAAGTTGTTTATTTATTTTTAACTCGTTAGTATTACTATATCTTGCAAAGATTATTTGTACTGATCTAACACTTAGTGTTCAAGGCTTTGAACCTTAATCCATAAACTTTTACCTTAAAGAATGCAACAATATCACGACTTAGTTAAGTATGTCTTAGAACACGGGAATGAGAAAGGCGATAGAACGGGAACAGGTACTAAAAGCGTATTTGGTTATCAAATGAGATTTGATCTTAGTGAAGGTTTTCCAATGGTAACTACCAAGAAACTTCATTTGCGATCCATCATTCACGAATTGTTGTGGTTTATCAAAGGAGACACAAACATTAAGTACTTACAAGAGAACAAGGTTCGAATCTGGAACGAGTGGGCAGATGAGAATGGCGATTTAGGACCTGTTTATGGACATCAATGGAGAAACTGGAATAGTGATGATATTGATCAGTTGAAAAATGTCATCGAGATGCTGAAGAATAATCCAAATAGTAGGAGAATGTTGGTGTCTGCATGGAACCCGAGTGTATTGCCAGATACATCTGTTTCTTTTTCTGAAAATGTAGCGAATGGGAAGGCCGCTTTGCCTCCTTGTCATGCCTTTTTTCAGTTCTATGTAGGTGATGGTAAATTATCTTGTCAATTGTACCAAAGATCTGCCGATATCTTTTTAGGAGTTCCTTTTAATATTGCCTCTTACGCTCTCTTTACTATGATGATTGCTCAGGTTTGTGGTTATCAGCCTGGAGAGTTTGTGCACACCTTTGGGGATGCTCATATCTACAATAATCATATTGAGCAGTTAGAATTACAATTGTCTCGTGATATAAGACCATTGCCAACGATGAAAATCAACCCAGAGGTGAAAAGTATCTTCGACTTTACCTATGAGGATTTTGAGTTATTAAATTACGATCCACATCCTCACATTAAAGGTGTAGTTGCGGTTTAAAATTTTCTTGTTGTTTTTTTCTATTTAGTTACTGAGTATCATTTAACTAAATATTAAGATTTGCCTATTGACTGGTGCTAGAAGGCTTCATAACTTCGTTAAAAAATAACGAGATGAATGTAACTACCGACCTATTAAAAGACTACATCTACGAAAAAATAGCAGATATTGAGGATGAAAAAATTTTGTTAGCTATCAAAACCTTGATTGATAATCTTCACTTAGATCCAGAATATAATAGTACTGAAAAGAAGGATTTTAACCTCTATATTCGAGAATGGTTAAAAGAAATGAATTAAAAAAGGGTCCCGAAGAATTGGGACCCTTTTTCGTTAACAAATCAAAATACACTACTTTATAGATTCAATACGCCGTTTTCTGCCGCAGCATAATCACTCCAAGCATAAGCATCAGCTTGCTCGTCATTCACGTAAGTTCCATCTATAACGTATCTAAACTCATAAGAGCTAGAAGTTTCTAAATCAACAGTCCCTTTAAAGGATCCGTTCTTTAATTTCTTTAATTCGGTAGCCTGAGTATTCCACTCGTTGAAATCTCCTACAACAGAAACACTTTGTGCCTCTTCAGCAGGTACAGTAAAAGTAACTTTACATACAGGCTTGCTTTTCAAAAATTGTTTCTTAATAGCCATTGTTTTCCTCGGTTTAAATTTTAAAGTAAATGTAGGCTACAAAACCAAGTATGCAAATCAAATTTTACCTAGCAGGAAAGAATTATTGATATGATAAAAATGCTCCAAAAAATATTTCAAAAGTCAAAAAAACAGCTTGGAAATTTAACAGAACCACAAGTTTTTTTGAAAATATTTCACACTGATTTTCAGTACTTTTACTGCGATATCGATTTCGAAAATTGCACGATTTTACTCAAAATTGCTCAAAAACGTCAAATGGAGGAAAAATTGCGGTAATTTTGTGCAGAATGATGTAAGAAAAGACCCTCTATGATTTCAATAATTGCTGCTATCGGAAACAATAATGAGCTTGGAAAAGACAACGACTTGATTTGGCATTTACCGGCCGACTTAAAACGATTTAAAAAGATCACTACAGGTCATACCATCATCATGGGAAGAAATACTTTTGAGTCTATTGGAAAGCCTCTGCCTAATAGGAGATCTGTCATTATTACAAGAAACAAAGACTACTATAAAGAAGGTTGTGATGTTGTTCATAGTTTAGAGGAAGCTTTAGATCTTGTTGACGAAAAGGAGAAGGCATTTATTATTGGTGGAGCACAGATCTATAAAGAAGCCTTGCATAAAGATCTTGCTGATGAATTGGAGATCACGAAGGTGCATCAAGACTTTGAAGCAGATGTTTATTTTCCGGAGATCAATCATACCGACTGGAAAATGGTCTTGAACGAAGAGCATACTCCTGATGAAAAGAACAAATTCAACTATAGTTTTCTTAAGTTTACCAGAAATTAACGAATACGGTCTGGGGTATTGAGATCATTGTCCAATCGCATTCTATATTTGATCTGGGCAAACTGGAAATAATTGAATAGTTTGTAGTTCACCTCATAGCCGTAATCTATCTTGGGATCATAGTCGATCATGTTTTGATAAATATTTCCATCATACTTCTTTGGGTTTTGATGTCTAATATTCCAATTTGTGATGTAAATTAAGTTCCACCTTTCCAGAAAATTTTGCGAGTAAAAACCTCTAGGTCTTGCTTGAGAATTTAAATAGTAATTGAATCCTACATCAAAAATAATTACTTCATATTCGCGACTATCGTTTGAAACTACAACAGGCTTTTCTGTTTTCTTAGATCCAATATAGCCTTTATTAGAATTGGCACTGCAAGAATACAGTACAAACCCTATGATAAGAATTCCAATAAAGTTCTTTAATGATCTCATATACTACTCTAAGGTGCAAATTTTATTCCAAAATCAGGGTTGTATTTGCTATTTTAACTTTTTGAATGGATAGATTATCTTTACCAAAACTAACAACATGATGCGACAGATTTCCCTCATTCTTTGTGCCCTCATTTTTCAAGTATCCTTTTCACAAATACTTCCCGAAAGAGACAGAGCGAAACTTAAGGATGAACTCTTAGAAGACAGATTTGAAAATTTATTACCTCAATTAATGGATGATGCCAATTTAGATATGTGGCTCATTATAGGTAGGGAGTACAATGAAGACCCGGTCTTAAGGACGATGCTTCCTGCGAAATGGTTGAATGCCAGACGCAGAACCATGATCGTGTTTTATAGGGATAAATCAAAGAATACTTTAGAGAGGCTAGCAGTAGCACGTTATGATATAGGAAAGAGTATTAAATCTGCATGGAATAAAGAAAAACAACCCGATCAATGGAAGGCCTTGCGAGATATTATCGCCGAGAGAAATCCAGAGAAAATCGGAATCAATTACTCTGCTCATTTTCCAATTGCGGACGGCTTGGTAAAAACAGATTACCTCGAATTAAAACAAAATTTACCAGATTCATTAAGCTCACGTTTGGTTTCTGCGGAAAAACTGGCGATTGCTTGGATTGAAACGAGAACTCCAAAGGAAATGGAATTGTTTCGTGAGTTGGTAAAGATTACTCATGATATCATTGATGAAGCCTTTTCGAATAAAGTGGTAATCCCTGGAAAAACAACGACAGACGACGTTGTGTGGTGGATGCGTCAAAAAGTTACTAATCTTGGTCTAGAGACTTGGTTTCATCCAACGATCGATGTTCAAAGAAATAAAGAAGTTTTAAAATCCTCTGTTGAGTCATTCTCAAAGGCAAAACCTATTGATGTGATTCAGAAGGGAGATCTTTTGCACTGTGATTTTGGGATCACATATATTGGATTGAATACAGACTGTCAGCAACATGCTTATGTTCTAAAGGACGATGAGAATGAAGTTCCCAATTATTTAGCACAAGCCTTTAAACAAGGAAATAGAGTACAAGATATTTTGACAAATAATATGAAAGCTGGCAGAACGGGTAATGAGATTCTGTTAAGCTCTTTACAGCAGGCTAAAGAGGAAGGTTTAAGACCGTCTATTTATACGCATCCATTAGGAACTTATGGACATAGTGCAGGAACTACCATTGGTATGTGGGATTCTCAAGGAGGTGTTCCTGTGCGAGGAGACTATCCGTTGCATGTAGAGACTACCTATGCTATTGAGTTGAATACAACAGTCAATATTCCAGAGTGGAATAAAGATATTCGAATTATGCTTGAAGAAGGAGGTTATTTTGGTAATAATATTTTTGAGTATATCAACGAAAGACAAACTGCAATCAAACCGATCAAAACCAAGTAATGCTTTCAATACCTAAGTCAGACTTAAGTAAAATACTTAAGGTATTTATAAGAAGAATTGGTTTGCTATTTCTTTTTGTTGTGGCCTTATATTTTGATGGAACTCATTTTGCTTCTGTGTATCCTCATGCTCAATTAGTCACTAACATCTTTATGATTATTGCGTTTGTTATTCTCTATTACCGTTCGAATAAACGAACGAGAGAACTAATGATCTATGCGGTTTTTATAGGTTTGGGAGGAGAATATCTGTTCTCGAGAGCCTTAGAAATGTATACCTATAGATTGGATAATGTTCCTTGGTATATTGCTTTCGGTCATGCTGCTGTTTATGCCAGAGTATATATGTTTTCTAAAGCACCAATTGTTAGGAAATACTGGAGCGAATTGACTGGCTTTTTTTATATTGTGATTTCCATATTTGCACTGGTTTATTTGATTGCCTTTAATGATGTTTTCGGTTTGGTGATGACGCTTGGTGTTTTTCTTATGCTGATCAAAAGACCAAAGGACAGACTCTTCTTTTTAAGTATGTATATTGTAGTAGCAGTATTAGAAATAGGAGGGACCGCTTATTCGACATGGGCTTGGCCAGATAGCGCTTTTGGTGAATTTTCCTGGCTTCCAAGTAATAATCCTCCCAGTGGGATAAGTCTGTTCTATTTCTTGTTGGATGTAGGTTGTTTTGTAATTTATATTTTAGTCAATCATAAGACTTGGAAACGATTTAGAGCAATCAAAAAGATAAAAGCCTTAAAGGCAGTTTAGATATGGCAAAAAAAGTACAAGATCCTGGATTTGGATATCGCTCTTCAAAGAATGCGAAGAAGTTGATCAATGAAGATGGTACCTCTAATGTGATCCATATAAATCGAAAATCGGGGTTGCATGATTTGTATTCATATCTGATCGAAGTAGCCTGGTGGAAGTTCTTCGTGTATGTTTTTCTGACCTATACAATAATCAATATTGTGTTTGCAATCATATATAATTTGATCGGAATTGAGCAGATCACACCTTCTACTGGTAATGTATTCAGAGATCTTTTGAATGGTTTCTTCTTTAGTGCACAGACAATTACCACTGTTGGTTATGGAGGAATTGCACCGCAGGGGTTGATCGCTAATATCATTGCTTCGTTCCAGGCTATGATCGGGCTGCTAGGTTTTTCTTTTATTACCGGTTTGTTATATGGTAGATTCTCAAAACCAAAGGCTATTATTAAGTTCAGTGAGCACTTGGTTGTAAGAGGTTTCAAGGAGCATAGAGCAATTATGTTCCGTTTGATGAACAGAAGAAAGAACATGATGATCGAACCAGAAGTAACAGTCACTTTGGCGATTTCAGAATGGGTGGAAGAAAAGAAGGATTATCAACGGAGGTTTTATCAACTTAAGTTAGAACGAGATAAGATCATGTATCTTCCAACCATGTGGACCATCGTGCACGAATTGGATGATCAAAGTCCACTTTCAAAATATACAAATGAAGAATTAAAGGAGTTGGATGCTGAAATGTACATTTTACTTCAATACCATGATGAGGCTTTTTCTCAGAAGTTGTTTAAGATCTACTCTTACAAGTTATCTCAGCTACAAGTGGATAAGAAATTTGTTCCCTCTTTCGTTTTTGATAAAGAAGGTAATACACTGTTGGACCACAGCAAATTGAATGAATTAGAAGATCACAGCGGTTAGGTATCGTAAGCCTACGAATAGAATAATTGCTATGGTTCCATAGATCAATACTTTTTTAGAGGCGTTCTTGTAGTAGGTTTTGTGATTCCTAGCGTCTTTTCTGTATGAAATGATCATAAATGCAACAAAAGCAATTACGAAAAAAGCGGCAAAAATGATTCGACCTGTGGTAAACATATGACTTAAAATATTGTGCAAAAATACGTCATTTTTTAAATTGAAAATTAAATATTGAATGAAAACTGCTATTGTATTTGGGGCAACCTCTGGGATAGGTAAATCCCTTACGGAAATGCTAGTTCATGATGGTTATAAAGTAGCCATTACTGGGAGAAGACTTGAAAAGTTAGATGAATTTAAATCGGCATTCCCAGATCAGATAGAGGTTTATCAGAATGATATTCAAAATGTTGACGAAGTAGAGGCTGTTTTCAATAAAATTGTAATGAGCTTCGAAAAGATAGATTTGGTGATACAGTCCTCAGGAATAGGGCATATCAACCCTAAATTAGAATGGGCATTGGAAGAGGAAACTATTTTGACCAATGTTCATGGTGTGACCAAATTGTATGACCTAGCTTACAATCAGTTTCGTAAGCAAGAATATGGTCATTTGGTAGGGATCACCTCTATAGCATCCATTCGTGGAAACCGAGGTGCACCCGCTTATTTTGCTTCCAAGGCCTATCAGAAAGCCTATCTTGAAAGTTTGTTCATAAAAACAAAAACCATACGTTCAAAGAGGGTTTATATTACCGATATTAGACCTGGATTTGTGGATACTGCCATGGCTTTGGGTGATGGTATTTTTTGGATGGCCTCCCTAGAAAAAGGCACAAGACAGATCTATTCAGCTATTAAAAAGAAGAAAAGAGTAGCATATATTTCAAGGCGTTGGGGCATCATAGCATTCGTGTTAAAGATTGTTCCAGCATGGTTATTAAAAAAACTGATTTAATTACATGAAAAAATACACAGACGCAGTTCACGAGTTCCACACAGCATTCGGTTTGGGCATTAATGACACACCAGTAGCACATATCGGTGAAGACAGAAACCTTCTTCGTTATAAGTTGATGAGAGAAGAGAATGAAGAATATCTGGAAGCTGCTAATAATGGTGATCTCGTAGAAGTGGCAGATGCTCTCGGTGATATGTTGTACATCTTGGCGGGAACTATTATCGAACACGGAATGCAACATAAGATCGTTGAGGTTTTTGACGAGATTCAACGTAGTAATATGAGTAAGTTAGGTGAAGATGGCAAGCCTATCTATAGAGAGGACGGAAAGGTGTTAAAAGGGCCTAATTATTTCAAGCCGAATATCAAGGAGATCCTCGATAAATAAAACTGTATATTAGTTTTGAAAATGGGGCAACAACTAACTAAAAAACAACTAGAAGGTTCTGGGGAGCGCCGGGTCATTCGCAAAGGATGGCGATGGGCACGATGGCTCATGATTCCTGTTGCTCTTTTCTCGATTCCAACAACCTTAGAGATGCCCTATTTCCTGATCAGTAATATCATTTTGGTGGTAAGTATTGGGATGTTCTTTTTGTTCAAAAGAGCCAAAAGATTGGAGCATGACGATGTAAACTTATACTTGATTCGTGATAAGAAGGAAAAAGTGATTCCGTTTACGGATATTGTTAGCATAAAAAGAAGCGCAACTAAAGTTAATGGAGAGCGTTATTGGATTATTAGATACAAAGATGTTGATCGAGAAAGATCTCTCCGATACTTCAGGTTATTTTGGAACAAAGTATTCCAGCAGGCTGTCAAAGACCAGAATCCATCAGTTGTTATCTGGACACACCCGCACTTTAACCACTAGTTTTTAGAAGGCTCTATCTGTACAATTGTATTGATGGCTCTTCCGCTATAATAGGCTGTAACTTCTTGTTTGTTGGCTTTTAAAACTTCGTCATCAACATACCACTCAAAGTTCATGCTCTCTCCATCTGAGTTTGTTATGGTAATCAAACTTGGTAAATCTCCACTTAAAGATTCAGCACCAGATAATGTTCCTTTGAATATAGACCAATCTTCACTGAGTTCAGGAGCGTATTTTCCGCTCAGAGACTTGCCATCAAAATACAGGTCATTAATATCCTCCACCCATTCGCTAGTATAGTAAAGACTTGCATATTTCCCTACAAGATTATCTAAGGTTTGTGGGTCTATTGATACGGCTTCAATATTTAGATTGAAATCCATTTTAAAATTCTTCTCAACAAAATCGACAGTTACAATGTACATTGGGTAAGCACCATCTGTATATTTTTCAATAAGACCGTAATCTCTGATCGCATCTTCTGGAACATTAGGATCATAATCGTCGTCAATGATTTCATCGTCACTTAGAACGATCCATTTTCTTTCGAAGTACAAGGTAGTTTTTTTGCCTTCTGGATCTGTATATTCAGCTTTTACAAAATCTCCATCTTCTTCGATGTACTTAAATACACCACCTTCAATATCTGCGGTGCTATAAAAGCTTCCCAGTGGAACATCAAAGGGATTGCCTTCCACGTCATTGGTAAAAATTGAAAATAGGATGAGGCGCTTAGAATTTGTATCCGGTTTCTCAAATCCGAAGAATCGATGATCCATTTTTATATCTGCCCATAAGACGATATGATTGTTTTCTGCATCGACATAAGCCTTGGTCACTTTGGAACCTGAATCCAGTATGGATTGTTCGTTTACTTTTTCAATACTATCTAATTCTAATTCTCTCGCGGTTTTCTTTTTTGGTTGATTCTCAGATTTACATCCTATGAGAATTAGTAATGTCAGACTTAGGGTAAGAAGCTTTTTAATCATGTTATCATCCTTGTTGAGATTTTAAAGTTAACTAAATATTTGTAGGAACCTGAAAAACAGTCGATAAGATTAATTATAAAAATAAGTTTATATATGTCATTAAATAGTTAAATAAAAATTTATGAAAAGCTATTCGGATATTTGCATGAATAACAAACACAATCAAAATATGAATAGTAGTATTTTACAACCTGCTGAGAAATCGAGTACTCAGAAACAAGTTAAGGTAGTTTTAGCCAAAGGAGATGGAATTGGTCCAGAGATCATGGAGGCAACATTGAGAATTTTGGAAGCTGCTGGAGCGAATATAGAACCTGAGTATATTGAGATAGGAGAAAAGGCTTATTTATCGGGTCATACCTCTGGAATTCGTCAAGAGGCATGGGACGCGATTCATAGGAATAAGATCATCTTAAAAGCGCCTATTACTACTCCTCAAGGAAAAGGCTACAAAAGCCTAAATGTAACCCTTAGAAAATCTCTAGGATTATTTGCTAATGTAAGACCAGTAGTGTCTTTACATCCTTTTGTGCAGACAGATCATCCTGAAATGGATGTCGTGATCGTTCGTGAAAATGAAGAAGACTTGTATGCGGGTATTGAACACAGACAAACTCAGGATGTGATTCAATGTTTAAAATTAATTACTCGTCCTGGATGTGAGAAGATTATCAGATATGCTTTCGAGTATGCCAAAGCCTATGGAAGAAAGAAAGTAACCTGTATGGTAAAAGATAATATCATGAAGTTAACTGATGGTTTATTCCATCAAGTTTTTGATGAGATTGCTTCTGAATATCCAGAGATCATTAATGAAACACAGATCATCGATATAGGTTCTGCCCGATTAGCAGCAAGACCTGAAAACTACGATGTCATCGTCACTTCCAATTTATACGGAGACATCATTTCAGATATCGCAGCAGAGATCGCTGGGTCTGTAGGCTTGGCGGGATCTGCAAATATTGGTACTAATGTAGCTATGTTCGAAGCAATCCATGGTTCTGCTCCTGATATTGCCGGACAAGGGATTGCAAATCCTTCTGGATTGATTAATGCCGCTGTGATGATGTTAGCGCACCTAGGACAAAATGATATAGCTGATAAAATTAAAAATGCGATGTTATTGACCATTGAAGAGGGTTATCACACCGCTGATATATACAAAGAAGGAACAAGTATTAAAAAAGTAAGTACGCAAGAATTCGCTACGGAAGTGATTGACAGGTTAGGAAAAACTCCAAATAGTTTGGTAGAAAGTAAACTTTCTGCTGGATCAGGTGAGATCAATATTCCTGAATATAAGCGTAAGAATGAAAATAAAGTTTTGGTTGGTGTTGATGCGTTTATCGACTGGAAGGGATCAAATCCTCAAGAAATCGGGGATTCTCTTTCTGAGATAAACGCTTTCAAATTAAAACTCAAGATGATTACGAACAGAGGTGTAAAGGTATATCCTTCAGGAATGAAAGAAACCTATTGTACGGATCATTGGAGATGTAGATTTGTAGCTTTAAGCGCCAATACTGAAACAAATGAACCTATCTATGAACCTATAGATTTTGAACAAGTAGTAGCACTTTTATCGAAATTACATATGGCAGGATTTGATGTGATCAAAACGGAAAACCTATATGAGTTCGAAGGCAAGAGAGGTTTCTCACTAGGACAAGGAGAATAAGAGTTTTATGAACTTGCATAAATTAAGTTTATGTAAATAGTAAAATTATTAAATAAAAACTTATCAGATTAAATGCCGATCTTTACAATGCCTTAGATAACGTAAAGGTGATTGTAGAAACAGATAAAAAATGCTATGAATTAAAACTGCCGTCTTAAGATGGCAGTTTTTTGTTTAGAGTCCGTACTGATTCTTTTCTGAAGCAAATCTGAAGCCAAGCTTCTCTAGTTCTAAACGTTCTTTAGAGCCTTGTTGAAGAGCCGGATTGGTATGGTTAAAGTGGATAAAAATCACTTTATTCTTGATTTCAGTAGTTTCATTCGCAAACAGAGAAATGGTTTCCTCAATAAACGGATGAGGCACTTCACTCATCGGTCTGTTGATCTCTCCATTCTTAAAGAAGGTTGCATCTAAAAAAGCATAATCTACTTTTTTAACTTCTTCAACAATATTCTTCGTCCAAACATTCCACTTGTTGATGTCTGGTATAAACAAGGCTGATTTATTTGGACCTTCAATTTTATAACCAACTGTCTCAGAAAATTCATCACGATGGGGTACAAGAAATGGAGTAACTTTTAGGTCTTTGGAAACCTGTATAGCACTGTCTTTTTTCATCGTGGTTAACGAGATATTTTGAATACCTACAAGCTGACTCCACGGACCATTAGTTTTCAAGAAGGATTCCATTTTTGACATTGCATATACAGGAATGTTCTTTTTGCCCAAAGCTTCTCTTCCAAAATACATCAGTCCTGCATAATGCCCAATATGAGCATGGGTTAGAAAAACACCATCGATGATAGTTGAAGTTTTTAGATGATTACGTTCCAAATCATCTAGTTGCGTAGAGATGTCTGGAGTTGCCTCAAATATGAATTTCTTTTGATTGTTTTTATCTATTAGCCCTAGAGAAACTACCTTTTGTTTTTCAGACCTTCCTTCGTAATAGGAAGTACAACATTCTCGCTGACAACCAATATGAGGATAACCTCCGTCTTGGGCTGTACCCAATACCGTTATATAATGGTCAAACTTTGGATTTTGTAATTCTGCTTTTTCTTCCTTACAAGACACAAGGAAAATAAGAAACCCCAGAAGTAGGAGCCGTCTCATTAGGAAACGATTACTCTCCAGTTATAAGGATCTTCAGACTTGTTGGTTTGAATATCTGTGATTTTCTTTTTTAGAGTAGCAGCATAACTGTTTTCTAATTCAGGTAGATCGTAATCTTTTCCTTGATAACCGAATCCAGCAATGGGAGAAACAACGGCTGCAGTTCCTGCACCAAACAATTCTTTCAATTCTCCTTTCTCGGCTGCTTCCACTACTTCAGAAACACTGATCTTTCTTTCTTCAACATGAATCCCACTGTCTTTTGCGATCTGAATAATACTCTTACGAGTCACACCATCCAATATTCTATCACTGGTAGGACTTGTAAGTAAAGTATCATTGATACGAATAAAGATATTCATCGCACCAGCTTCTTCAATATACTCGTGTGTATTATCATCAGTCCAGATCACTTGCTGATATCCTTTCTCTTGTGCTAATTGCGTTGGGTAGAACTGAGCGGCATAATTACCACCAGCTTTCGCATAACCAACTCCACCATTTGCTGCACGAGCATATTTCTCTTCAATTGCAACTTTGATCTTTCCTCCAAAGTAAGCCCCGGAAGGAGCCGTTGCGATTACAAGTGTGTAGGCATCTGCAGGAGAGGCATGAAATCCTTCTCCAGATGCAAATATGAAGGGTCTGATATATAGTGAGCTTCCATCTGCTGTGGGAATCCAATCGCTATCAACCTTTAGTAGAGTTTTTAAACCTTCTAAAAATAAATCCTCAGGAACAGGAGGGATCATCAAACGCTGTGCAGACTTCGCTAGACGTTCCGCGTTTTGATCAGGACGAAATAGCATCACATTTCCATCTGCATCTTTGTAGGCTTTCATCCCCTCAAAAATAGATTGTCCGTAATGGAATATTTTCGCAGAAGGATTTAACGAAATTGGAGCGTAAGGTTTAACAATTGGATTCTGCCAAGAACCGTCTTTATATTCACAAACGAACATATGATCAGAAAAAACTTTACCAAAAGGTAGGTTGTTAAAATCAATAGAATCTATTCTCGAATTCTCCGTGCGTTCAACTCTAATTTCTAAAGCCATAAGATGGTGGTGTTTAAGGCTGCAAATCTACGAATTTTTGCAAGAGTTTTGTCTATTTTTCAGCAGTTCTTTGGCATTAAACAACTATATTTGTTTTATGTAAAATTTAAACTTAAAAGGATGAGAAAATTACTAACTATTCTAGCGTTTGCAACCGTTTTTGTGGCTTGTAAAACTGGAGCAGAGGACAAGAAAACCGATCAAAAAGAGGTGGTAAAATCAACATATAATTCTTTTGGAGAAGAGATTAGTGAGAAGGACTTTTTATCTTCAGTAGATGCTTATGCCAAGTATCAAACTCTTAAGGCTGGAGACACGATCGATCTAAAATTCTCCTCAACGATCAACGAGGTTTGCTCGAAGAAGGGTTGTTGGATGAAATTACCTGCTGGAGAAAATGGAGAAACTGTAATGGTTCGCTTTAAAGACTACGGATTCTTTATGCCATTAGATTCGCAAGGAAGAGAAGTTATTGTAGAAGGAAAAGCTTTTGTTAAAGAAACATCTGTTGAAGAATTGAAGCACTATGCTGAGGATGCTGGAAAAAGCAAGGAAGAGATCGCTAAAATCACAGAGCCAAAATTAGAAATGTCTTTTGAGGCAAGCGGAGTTCTAATGAAGAAATAATAGCTTTATTGAAACGTGAAATTATAATAACTTCTGATGGTTCTACGACCATTCATTTACCTGAATGGAATGAACAATACCACTCCAAACATGGAGCAATTCAGGAAGCTTATCACGTTTTTATAAAGAATGGATTAGAGTCCAGTTCTAAGTCTGAAATCTCAATTTTAGAGATTGGGTTTGGTACTGGACTCAATGCTTTTATCACCTTTCTTGAGGCAGCCAAATCTAATTTCAAGATAGACTATGTAGGGGTGGAAGCTTATCCAGTTGCTTTAGAGGAAGTACAACAACTCAATTATATCAATGAATTAAAGGCAGAGTCGCTTTCTGAGTTCTTTAATTCTATGCATTCTAGTTCTTGGGATGAAAGAATTCATCTTACAAACAATTTTACGCTTACAAAAAGAGAACAATTCTTTCATGAGATTCAATACATAGACCAATTTGATCTGGTTTATTTCGACGCTTTTGGGGCAAGAGTCCAGCCCGATCTTTGGACAGAAGAGATCTTTGCAATCATGTATAAAGCAATGAAGAACAATGCAATCCTTGTTACCTATGCCGCAAAAGGATCGGTAAGAAGAGCTATGCAAGCTGTTGGTTTTGAGGTAGAACGTTTACCTGGCCCACCTGGCAAAAGAGAAATGCTGAGAGCAACGAAGCATACAGCGAATCCATCAAGTAAAAATGAGAATGCTTGAGTTAAATGTTGCGAGCTTTGAAAAAGTGAGTAACATACAGCGAAACCGACTCGGGAGAATAACAATCATTGAGATAAATGCTGAGAGCAACGAAGCATTTGTATTCCATTCAAATGGAATGAAAATTGTTTATATCTTCGTAATCTAAATTTTCTACAATGAAATTTCAACGCATGTATGGCAAGAGAAAGCGTTCCAATCCTAAACGTGGAATGTTACTCGTAATTTTACTTTTCTTGGTTCTACTTCTATGGTACAATGCAGAGGGAATTATGAAACGTTTCTTCGGAAGTTAATTATTTAGAGAAATTCCTTCCCTTCCATTGATAACTTGATGCCATAGACCTTAGCACTATAAACACTGCAAAGAAAGGATAGAAGAAGGAAGTTTTGAAAAGAGTAATTATTGAAATATTCCTATCATCAAGAAACTTTGAGCTTTGATTTAAAAGAATAGAATCTATAAATGCTTTTAAGATCCAGATCGACGGACTATAATACCATTGATACGGGTTCTGAATGATCAAGAATAAACTTATCAGGAGCGATAAGTTTCCTAAAAATACGATCAATCCCACAACTTTAGGAAAGAAAAATCGATATGATCCTGATTTTGATGCCCAGCGAACTCTTTGATGGACAATTTCGCTCCAAGATTCCAAAGCAGATGTTGAGACAATAGCATTTTTAGACTTTATAAAATGAACCTTTTTAGGATCTTTCTTTAAGAATTTTTCGAATAGAAAGATATCATCACCACTAGCGATTTCAGAATTTCCTTCAAAACCATTCATTTCTTTAAATAGCTTTTTTTGGTAGGCAAGATTAGCCCCATTACATAGAAAAGGTTTTCCGATTCCATTTCCACCAATGGTAGACCCTTGTAAACTGAGAAAATCCAGTTTTTGAAATTCATTTAGAAAATTGCTTTCCTCTGAATTTATTTTAACTGGACCTGCAATCATGGTGCTTCCATTTTTTATAGCAAAAGAAGAGAATTCATTTAGCCATGTTGAGGGAACTATGCAATCTGCATCGGTTGTAATGATCCACTCATATTGTGAATGCTCAATAGCCGTTTCAATGGCATCTTTTTTTGGAGACTTACTCCTTCTTTTTTTGGTTAATATTTTGGAATTGATCGCAGACTGACGCATCCAGTTTTTAATGATCTTAACAGAATCATCGGAAGATTCGTCATCAACAAATAAGCACTCAAAAGAACTCTTGGGGTAATTCAAATTAGAAATTGAATCCAATAATGCTGGAAGATGTTTCTCTTCGTTTCTAAATGGAATTATGATCGAGAAATTGATAGAGCTTTCAGAGGCCTTTCTTTTGAGCTTTGGCATTTTTTGAAAACCATAAACAAAGCTTGAGACCAATAGTACATAGATCAATATGAACCCTCCTAAAACGATCATTTCAAATGAATGGGTTTAAAACGTAGAACAAAATAACTTCCGATAATTGCGGGCCCTGCAAAATTCAAGATCCACATTAAAGTTGTGATACATAGAATGAGAGAAGGGGAGATATCGAATAAACCAAAGATAAAAACTGCAACTGATCCTTTTAAAACAAAATCAAACAAGGATAATGCAGGGACTATAGATGAGATCAAATACATAGAAGCAATTCCTGCCATAGCACTTGGGTAAGCCATATCAACTTCAAATATTTGGATTAGAAAATAGAACTGATGTGAAAAGATCAAATAGCGGATCAATGAGAATAAAAAGACCTTTGAATTTAGCTTTCTACTTATAAAATCCAGATTGTCCCATTTTTTTTGTCGCCATGAGATAAACCGTTTGTTAAACATAAGAATCAGAATAATGACTGCTAAAATAATGACCAAAATGAAGACAAAGTTTATAGGGAATTCTGTGGCATTAGTCCTTAAAAAGGGTTCAATGATGATCAATCCAATAAAACCGAGCATTAGAGTCACCAATAACTGATAAAAGTTTCCAATAAAATTAAGAATCACAACCTTCTTTTGTTCTTCTTTTCTAAAATAGAAAGCCTTAGCACCATACTCACCAATTCTGTTGGGTGTAAGTAAAGAGAAACTTAGAGAGGCCAAACTCTGCTCAGAGGCCTGTATAAAAGATAAAGATTCAACTTGTGAACCCAATAATTTCCATTTGGTGATTTCAAATAACCAATTGATTGTTGTTAGAAAGATCAGAATCAAAATTGATTGAAAACTAAACAGAGATGTAGACAATAAGTTGGCAGAAAAACTCTCCCATGAAAGTTCATTTTGATTGACTAGGGTGTTGTAAATAAAAATCCCCAAAAGAATCAGAATGCCTACTTTTAAGACAAGCCATAAGAATTGCTTAGATTTGTTGGAGAGAGTGATCATTAAACACAAAGAACGGAAAATTTAGTGGCTGAAAAAATCATTTTAGGAATTGACCCAGGAACAACGATCATGGGTTTTGGATTGATAAAGGTTGTTGGGAAGAAGATGGAGTTTCTACAATTGAATGAACTGCATCTTAAGAAGTATGATGATCACTATTTAAAACTCAAACTCATCTTTGAAAGAACTGTTGAACTCATTGACACTTTTCATCCTGATGAAATTGCTATTGAAGCTCCTTTTTTTGGTAAGAATGTACAATCGATGTTAAAATTGGGAAGAGCTCAAGGAGTGGCTATGGCAGCAGGACTGTCAAGGGAGGTTCCTGTGACAGAGTACTCACCCAAAAAGATCAAAATGGCGATCACGGGTAATGGAAATGCAAGTAAAGAGCAGGTAGCGAAAATGTTACAAGGGATGCTCAAATTAAAGACCTTACCTAAAAACTTGGACGCTACGGATGGATTAGCAGCCGCAGTTTGTCATTTCTATAATCTAGGAAAACCAACTCAGGATAAAAGCTATACTGGGTGGGCAGCTTTTGTTAAGCAAAACGAAGATAAATTGGCTAATTAAACAATGTAGAAATGTATCAATGGTTTTTCTTGGGTAAATTCATATTGTTACATTATTTCATTGATACATTATTACACTAAAGAATGGCCGGAATATATATTCACATACCTTTTTGCAAACAAGCTTGTTACTACTGTGATTTTCATTTTTCGACCTCACTTAAAAAGAAGGATGAACTCATTAGATGCCTGATCAAAGAGATCGAACTGCGCAAAGATGAATTGAAAGGAGAGATTATTGAAACCATTTATTTTGGAGGTGGAACCCCTAGTTTATTATCACAAAAAGAAATAGATCTGATTATCCAGTCTATTTATGAAAACCATGAAGTTACTGAGAGTCCAGAAATCACGTTGGAGGCCAATCCTGATGATCTTTCTAAAGAAGTAATCAAAGAACTTTCAGAGTCTAAAGTGAATCGGTTAAGTATCGGAATTCAGTCTTTTTATGAAAGAGATCTAAAGCTTATGAATAGAGCTCATAACAGCAAAGAGGCTTCAGATTGTATAGAGGTAGCGACTGAATATTTCGAGAATATTTCTATTGATCTGATCTATGGGATTCCTGGTTTATCGAATCAAGAATGGAAGGAGAATATAAGAAAAGCTTTGTCTTTTGGTATTCCTCATATTTCAAGTTATGCATTAACAGTGGAACCTAAAACAGCCTTAGACTCTTTTATCAGTAAAGGAATCATAGAAGATGTTGATGATGAGCAAGCACAAGCCCAATTTCATATTTTGTTGGAAGAGTTAGACAAAGTAGGCTTTGTTCATTATGAGCTTTCTAATTTTGGAAAAGAAGGATTCTTTAGCAAGAATAATTCGGCCTATTGGCAAGGGAAACCTTATTTGGGAATCGGGCCTTCAGCGCATTCATTCGACGGAAAAGGAAGAGCTTGGAATGTTAGAAACAACTCGAAATATATCAAATCTCTTGAGGAAAATAAACTGCCTATTGAACGAGAGATTTTGACCAAAGTAGATCGATATAATGAATACATCATGACAGGCCTACGAACCATGTGGGGTGTTGATCTGGAGAGGGTCAAAACAGAATTCGGTACAAAGATGTATGATTACTTATTGTTGCATTCTGAAAAACATCGTGAAGGAGATTTATTGTATATTGAGGATTCAAAGCTAAAAACAACTCAAAAAGGAAAATTCTTATCTGATGGAATTGCCTCAGATCTATTCAAATTGAATTTAGAATGATCGCGGAAATAAAATACAACTCAAGAAAATATCACATAGACCTCTCTAGTCCTTTAGACATCTCAATTCCTTTAAGAAATGGTGAGGATAATGTGAGTGCTTGGTATATTGATGCGCCTGAAATTAGTCCTGTGCGTTTTGACAATTGGGTTGGCTCTGTGAAAGAAGGTGGGGATGTCAATTTTAACAATATTAGATTCAACCCTCACTCTCACTGTACCCATACAGAAACAGCAGGGCATATTACAGAGAAAATACATTCGATCCATAAAAAATTGAATCAGTTTTTCTTTTTGGCTGAAGTAGTAACTATCCCTCCGGAAGAACACGATGGAGATTTTATCATCAGTAAACGACTTTTACAATTTGCCTTAGGAAATAAGAAAAGAGATGCTATCGTCATTAGAACGATGCCAAATGCCAAGGACAAAAAGTCGATGAAGTACGATCATACCAATCCGCCTTTTTTGAATGAAGCTGCAGCTATTTATTTGCGCACGAAAGGAATTAAACATTTGTTGATTGATCTTCCGTCTGTAGACAAAGAAAAAGACGACGGTAAACTGGTTGCGCACAATGCGTTCTGGGATACTTCTGGTGAGTTGCGACTAGATGCAACAATCACCGAGTTTATCTATGTGAAAAACTCGATTCAAGATGGAACTTATTTTCTCAATTTAATGGTGGCACCTTTCGAAAATGATGCGGCTCCATCGAAGCCGGTATTATATAAAATTGAAACAGATCTATGAGTCAGAAAGTAAAAAAGAAATATAAAGCTCTATTGGCTTTGCTTGTGGTCATTGTGATCATTGGAAATGGTGTGTATTCTGATATTTCTCTGGAGGAATTGAAAATAGATTACGCCAATGAGTACTCCCAGTTTATGGATATTGACGGACTCAAGGTTCATTATCGGGATGAAGGGCAAGGTTTTCCAATAGTTCTTATTCACGGTACAGCAGCTTCTTTGCATACTTGGGATGATTGGACAGCAGAATTGAAGGAGAACTATAGAGTGATAAGAATGGATATTCCTGCCTTTGGATTAACAGGTCCGTCGGATGATGCCGACTATTCTATTGGATCCTACACAAAGTTTTTAGATCGATTTTTGACGCAGATTAAAGTAGATTCTTTTCACTTAGCAGGAAGTTCATTAGGAGGAAATATTGCATGGAATTACGCTTTGGAGCAACCCAATAAAGTTGATAAATTGATCTTGGTAGATGCCAGTGGAATTCCTATGGGAGAATCCAAACCATGGATTTTTACCTTGGCGAAGCTACCAGTTCTGAATAAGGTATTATTGCATTATACTCCTCGCTTTTTTATTGATAAGAATATCAAACAAGTGTATGAGGATGATTCCAAGATCTCGGATGCTTTGATTACTAGATACCATAAAATGGCATTAAGAGAAGGAAATAGGCAAGCCTTTATTGATAGAGCCAAGTTAGATTCTACAGAAGACTCGATTGCCACGATAAATAAATTGAAGAACATTACTCATACAACTTTGTTGATGTGGGGAGAAAAAGATGTGTGGATTCCCTTATCTCATGGAAAAGCTATGCTTGAGAATATCCCGAATTCACGATTAGAAGTACTACAAAATTCAGGTCATGTTCCTATGGAAGAAAACCCTCAAGAGAGTTTAGAGCTTCTGCTTAAATTTCTCGATGAATAATGTTCCAAAATACTAAGGACTCTGAATACAATACGAGTTGGTATAAAATAGGGAAGGTATTATTAATTGCAGCTGTTTCCTTTTATCTATTCTATGTTT
This sequence comes from uncultured Flavobacterium sp., assembly GCA_964505885.1. Lineage (GTDB taxonomy): Bacteria > Bacteroidota > Bacteroidia > Flavobacteriales > Flavobacteriaceae > Polaribacter. The sequence goes on along the minus strand of CAZDKB010000027.1, from coordinate 130 downwards.
TTGATGATTCGGAATTACTGAATAAGGTATTTAACAATCCCAAAAAGTCGGTTTCCTCAAGGAGGTTTATGGGCTTTATGGTACTTGGGATCATGAAATATATCTTATTGATCTCAACAGCTATATTTAC
>CAZDKB010000026.1:23692-26970 GCA_964505885.1 uncultured Flavobacterium sp. | reverse complement strand
CTACGCAATCTATGCACCTATGAACGCATCTAAAGTTCAAAAAGGATTTAAAGAAGAGATCGAAAGATTCATTAAAGATGGAATCACCGAAGAAGAATTAAAGAATGCTGTGAACGGCTGGATTCAGGGTCAAACTGTATCAAGAGCAAAAGACAATGAGATATCTAGCTTGATCAATAATAATTTATACTATGACCGCGATATGAGTTTTCAGAAAAACCTTGAAGCTAAAATGAGAAGCCTCACGGTTGAAGATGTCAATAAGGCGATTCAGAAGTATTTTAAGAATTATGAAGATTGGACAGTAGTGAATGCTGGAGATTTCAAAAATGAGATAAAGAAAGAAACTAAAGAAGTAAAGAACTAAAATAAAAAAGGAGGCCACTGGCCTCCTTTTTTTATTCTTCATTTTCCAATAGAATGTTTAGTATATCTATTGCGGCTTGAGCGATTTTGGTTCCTGGGCCGAAGACTCCTACGGCACCCGAGTTGAATAAGAACTCATAATCTTGTGCCGGTATTACACCACCCACAATCACCATGATATCATCTCTGCCATAACCTTTGAGCTCTTCAATCACTTGAGGCGCCAAGGTTTTATGACCCGCTGCCAAGGACGATATTCCTAAGATATGTACATCATTCTCTACGGCTTGTTTAGCAGCTTCTTTTGGTGTTTGGAATAAGGGTCCAATATCTACATCAAAGCCAAGATCAGCATAACCCGTTGCAACTACTTTTGCCCCACGGTCATGACCATCCTGCCCCAATTAAGCGATCATGATTCTTGGTCTACGACCTTCTTCTTCAGCGAATTGATCGGCTAATGCAGAGGCTTTTTTGAATAGCGAATCGTCTTTTATTTCTTTACTATACACTCCAGATATGGTTTTATGAACAGCTTTATGCCTTCCAAAAGCAACTTCTAAAGCGTCTGAGATCTCTCCCAAAGTAGCTCTATTTCTAGCTGCCTTTACTGCTAAATCTAATAAATTTCCTTGACCTGATTTCGCGGCATCTGTCAGTTGATTTAAAGATTCCTTTACTTTGTGAGAATCTCTATTTGCTTTGAGTTCATTTAATCTTTCGATTTGCGACTTGCGCACTGCCTCATTATCTACTTCTAAAATATGAAGAGGATCTTCTTCTTTTAATTGGTATTGATTTACACCAACAATGACATCTTGCCCGCTATCAATCTTTGCTTGTTTGATAGCAGCTGCCTCTTCAATTCTCATTTTTGGAATTCCTTTTTCAATAGCTTTTGTCATTCCGCCTAGTTCCTCAACTTCTTGAATCAATTCCCATGCTTTATTGGCAATGTCTTCGGTAAGTTGTTCAACGTGATAACTTCCAGCCCAAGGATCTACTGTCTTAGTAATATGTGTCTCCTCTTGTAAATAGATCTGAGTATTTCTTGCGATTCTTGCTGAGAAATCCGTAGGAAGAGCAATCGCCTCATCCAAGGCATTGGTGTGCAAACTTTGTGTGCCTCCAAATGCTGCAGCCATGGCTTCTATAGCTGTCCTTGCTACATTGTTAAATGGGTCTTGTTCAGTAAGACTCCATCCACTGGTTTGACTATGTGTTCTTAATGCTAAAGATTTAGGATTTTTAGGATTGAATTGCTTTACGATTTTCGCCCATAACATTCTCGCTGCACGCATCTTTGCGATCTCTTTAAAGTGATCCATTCCAATTGCCCAAAAGAAGGATAACCTTGGAGCGAAGGCATCTATGTCCATTCCGGCCTCTAATCCTTTTCTTATGTATTCTAATCCGTCTGCTAAGGTGTAGGCCAATTCTATTTCAGGTGTAGCTCCAGCTTCTTGCATATGATATCCAGAAATTGAAATGGAGTTAAACTTTGGCATATTCTGACTTGTGTATTCGAATATGTCGGCAATGATCTTCATGGAAGGTGTAGGAGGATAGATATAGGTGTTTCTCACCATAAATTCTTTCAGAATATCATTTTGAATAGTTCCAGATAATTTTTCAGGAGCAACTCCTTGATCTTCTGCTGCAATAATATAAAATGCCAATACAGGTAAAACAGCTCCATTCATGGTCATGGAAACAGACATTTTATCTAATGGAATTCCGTCGAATAAAATCTTCATGTCCTCAACAGAATCTATGGCTACACCAGCTTTCCCTACATCTCCTTGAACTCGTTCATGATCGGAGTCATAGCCTCTATGTGTGGCAAGGTCGAATGCAACCGAAAGCCCTTTTTGGCCGGCCGCTAAATTCCTTCTGTAAAAAGCGTTACTTTCTTCTGCAGTTGAGAACCCTGCATATTGTCTGATGGTCCATGGTCGTCTCACATACATCGTGGAATAAGGACCTCTCAAATTAGGTGCAATTCCAGCTACGAAACCTTCATGACCGAAGGATTTAGTGTTTTTTTTAGTAGGGAAGTTTAATGTAATGTTCTCTAAATTCTTTCTAGTCATTATTTAGTTTCATTAACTTGTAGATCTTGCTACGTATGATGTTGATCTCTCTTTTTTCTTGCTTGATCATATAGTATACCGCAACCAAATAGATTGCAATAAATGTTGCAAGAGTTCCCCCTACGATACTTAAGAAATTTGAAACACTTCCGAATTCTTTGAATGCATTGTCTAAGTTGATCAATGCATAAGCAATAAAAGGAAGGGTAATCAAGAAAATATGCTTACGAGCTCGTTTCTTGTATCTCTCAATCCTCTTTTTTCTTCTTATTTGTTTATTCCTTAATTTGTTAATCTTTGCACTGTTTCCTGTCATTTTGTTTCCGTTTCCAACCGTTTTAATTCGTTTCTCTCTGAGATTCTTGTTGGGGGGATGGGGGAAATGTATGTTTTTATATTATTTTTCTTTAAAAATGGATAAAGCTCTAAATTATCTTTCATATTGTCTTTATCATTGGGTAATTTGTTCGTTCCTAAAAGTACAATTTTACCCTCGAAGAAGTCATTTAGTTCGTTTAATGAACTTTCTTTAACCTTCTTTTGAATGGTTCCTTCGATTAATTGTTTTAAAAAGCCTCCGCCTTTTTCTAGCTGTTTGAATATATCTAATGCCTTGTTAGCCAATTGATTGCTGATGCTTTCTATATAATAAGAACCGTTTGCGAAGCTCTGTGCCTCATTTAAATAAGATTCTTTTTGTAAAATCAATAACTGATTTCTTGATATACGTTCACCAAACTCATTAGACTTGTGATAAATATGATCATAAGATATATTTGAAACTGTATCTGATCCGCCTAAGATAGCGCTCATGGATTC
>CAZDKB010000026.1:0-23682 GCA_964505885.1 uncultured Flavobacterium sp. | reverse complement strand
GCATATTCACATTATAATCATACAAGGTTTTGTTACGGGTGCTTGGTTTAGTGAAAATATGTGGTACATGATTATTTAACCCTCTTTCAGAAAATAAAGCCTGATGCATTAAGCGGAAAGCCCTTAGTTTTGCAATTTCAAAGAAATAGTTGCTTCCAACAGAGAATTTATAATGAATATGAGTAGCTATTTGATCTCCAAAGATTTCGAAATACTCATTCGTTTTAGATAGAGCATAGGCAAGTTGCTGGGTCATGTTAGCTCCTGCGTTTTGATAGATAGAAGCATCTACGCAAAAAGCATTAGAAACCGACGCTCCTAATTTTTTCATTGTTTCAAAATCAGATGTCTGATTTGAGAACCAGTTTCCTGATTGCGCAAGATTTCCAAGGATATCAATTTGATAATAAAAGCTCTGATCCTTATTTTCTGAATTTAACTTTTGAGTAAAATCTACATCTAAAAATTGAAGTTCAAAATAGATGTTAATTGAACGATCAATTCCCTGTAGAAGAGCTTGATAATCGAATGGTTCTTTAGCTGAGAACTGAATGGAATTCGCACCTCTGTTCAGAGCATCTTTTGCTAATTTATTGGCAATATTAACGTCATCAACAAATATAGACTGACAAATATTAAACCCTTCAGAAGGAAGTTTTATATCGGCATTAGTCCTATCTTCAGTTGTATAAAAAGGTTTTACCGTAATCCCCTCATCTGTTTTCCATAATAAGGAATCATTATAGTCAGCTCCTTTCAAATCCACTTGGATCTTTTGTTTCCAAGCTGAAGGAGACAATAATTCAAAGTCGTCGAATAAAAAGTTGCTCATTTCTTAACTGAATCAAATTCTATGATATAAACGTCTTCATTTGGTTTTTTCATCAAATACTTTTCTCTTGCGAATCTTTCCAATTGCAAAGAATCCTGAAGTGCTTTGATGGTTTTTTTATCATTTTCGATCTCTTTTTGATAAAAGTTGATTGTTTTCTGTAATTCTTTTATTTCCTTGTCAAACTCTCTGTTGAGATGTGTGTTTTCATCAAAAAAATAGATCCAAATAACAAAGATGGTCAGGATGATAACAAATATATTCCCGAAAAACTTAAATATACGATTCTGTTTTATTTTTCCAAGCTTCATACCTTACAAACGCTCACTTATCACAGTTCGTACAATATCGATAGCAACGGTATTATATCGATCATTCGGAATAATAATATCCGCAAAGTTCTTTGTTGGTTCAATAAATTGCTGATGCATAGGTTTTAAGGTGTCTTGATACCTGTTTAATACCTCATCTATATCTCGACCTCGTTCTTTGATATCTCTTCTAACTCTTCTTATTAATCTCTCATCCGCATCCGCATGCACGAATACCTTGATGTCAAATAAATCTCTTAGTTTTTCATTATTGAATATAAGAATGCCTTCCACGATCACCACCTTTCTAGGATGTGTTTTTAAGGTGTCTTTTATTCTGTTGTGGGTTACAAATGAATAAATAGGCTGCTCGATGATCTTGCCTGCTTTCAATTGAGCCACATGTTCATTTAGTAGCTCAAAATCTATGGCTCTGGGGTGATCAAAGTTGATCTTTGTTCTTTCTTCATAGGAAAGATTATCCGTTGCCTTATAATAAGAATCTTGTGAAATTACACAGACTTCATCTGCTGGAAGCTCATTTAAAATCTGATCAACAACCGTAGTTTTACCACTTCCGGTTCCGCCCGCGATTCCAATAATGAATATTTGAGAAGATTGATTTGCCATAATTGTTACGGACAAAAATAAAGGAAAAAAGGATATCTGTTTTTGATATTTATCATGTTCTTGTTAATAACTATCTTTGTTTCAAACTAAATGATATGAATGAAGAGTTAAGAGGCGGTTTGATTTTAGTAATTGGTCTTTGTAGTCTGATATATATTATCAGATTACTCTTAAAAAGCAAGAAGATTTCAAAGGAGAAATAAAAAAAGACGTATCAATTGTGATACGTCTTTTTTTTTGAGCCGATAGAGGGACTCGAACCCACGACCTGCTGATTACAAATCAGCTGCTCTAGCCAGCTGAGCTATATCGGCTTTTGCGAGTGCAAATATATTTTATTCGGTAAAATATGAAATAAAAAAAGTGAAATAATTTCGACTTTTTTATGATCTATGAATATTCAATTCTTTAAATATTATCCATATCATTACTGCAATTACAATGAGTAAGGTCAATAGGATATTGTATATAATTTGCTTAAATCCGTTAGCATATTTACTGAAAGGTTTTGGGTATTTACTAGACAAGGTTGCTATTAGATAAAAGAATGCGTATCTGATACCAGAACCTAGTAGTGTAAATAGAAAAATAACAAGAGGGTTTCTAGGATGGTTTGAAAGCATAGCAAATGAATTATATCAAAGATAACGATTACTTGCTTTGATTGTGATCCTCAAGGGTAGTTACAAATTACAACTTTGCTTTGAAATAATCTGGTAGTCATTTAGACTAGGTTTTAAAAAAGAGTTTGGTTTTGTAAAGGATTACTCGCTTTGCTCATGATCCTCTGCAGGGAATGTTGCAAATTAAAGCAAAGCTTTAATTTCCTAAAGCTAAAAAGTTCTCTTAAGAAAGTGAACTTTCTACGAGAACTTCTACGCTTTAGTTTGTCGGGATGAGAGGATTCGAACCTCCGATCTCTGGTCCCCCAGACCAGCACTTTAACCGGACTAAGCTACATCCCGAAAGGGTGACAAATATAAAACTATGGGAATGATTCACCAAGCTTAAGCTAAGGCTTCTTTATAAACTTTTAAGCAGCGTTCTCTTGCAAATTTGTGATCAACGATTTGGGGTACATAAGTTAACTCTTGAAATTCTGGCACCCACTTCTTTATGTACTCCATTTTCTTGTCAAATTTTTGAACTTGACTAGTCGGATTAAAAATTCGGAAGTAGGGTGCTGCGTCTACTCCAGATCCCGCTACCCATTGCCAATTTCCAACATTACTGGCCATTTCGTAATCATGAAGCTTTTCAGCAAAATAAGCTTCTCCCCATCGCCAATCAATTAACAAGTGTTTGCATAGAAAACTTCCTACAAGCATTCTTACTCTATTATGCATGAAACCAGTTTGGTTCAATTGACGCATACCTGCATCTACTAATGGATATCCAGTGTTCCCCTCACACCATTTTTTAAATTCTTCTTCGTTATTTCTCCATTCAATTCTGTCGTACTTAGATTTAAACGCTCTGTCTTTCGTGTGTGGGAAATGCCAAAGTATCTGCATAAAGAATTCTCTCCATATCAATTCCTTTAAAAAAGTCGGATTATCTTCTTTACTGGCTTGAGTAACCATTTGTCTGATACTGACAGTCCCGAATCTAAGATGTGGACCTAATTTTGAAGTTTGATCTAAGGCAGGGAAATTTCTGGTTTCCTCGTATTCTCGAATCAACCTTGGATTCACTATAAAATTAGGAACCGGAGTTTTGGTTGGTTCAAACCCGATCTCATTTAATGTTAAAAAAGGAAGATCTTCATTTTGAATACAATGATCTAAATAATCTTCTGAAGGAAACAACTCTGGTGATTTGAAATGCTCTAGCCATTTTCTTGAATATGGCGTATAAACAACATAGGGGTTTCCATCTGCTTTCGTAATCTCATCCCTTTCAAAAATCACTTGATCTTTAAAGGCCTTGAATTCTATATTATGAGACGAGAGTAGTTCTGAGATTGCTTTATCACGTTCCTGTGCATAAGGCTCATAATCTCTGTTCGTATAAACCGAAACTAAAGAATACTTTTTGATAAGATCTTGAAATACTTCAATGGGTTTTCCATGTAAGATACTTACTCCTGATCCTTTAGATCTGAGTGTACTATTCATTTTGGAGATCTCGTCATGAATGAAATTCACTCTTGCGTCATTCTTCGGTAGTTTATCTAAAATTTCAGGATCAAAAATAAAAATGGGTAGAACATTACCCTTTTCTTTTAGTGCATGAAAAAAACCCACATTATCGTGTAATCTTAGATCTCTACGAAACCAAAAAATTGTAATTGCTGCCATTATCCTTTATATTCTCCAAAGAGTTTGATAAGTTGTTCTTGTCTATATCTGAAAATCGCTTCCAATTTAGGTTTCACCAAAATAGGATGAATCATTTTACCCAATATTCCAAAAGGAACTTTGTAAGTAATAATGTCTTCCATTTCAACTCCTCCCTCAATCTTATGAATAAAGTGTTGATGATGCCAATAAGCATAAGGACCCGCTAATTGCACATCTACAAAATACTTTCCTTTTTTAAACTGCGTGATCTCACTAACCCATTTCGTTTTAATTCCAGCTAAGGGAGTAACACTATATTGAATAATTTGACCAGGATACATATCTCTATCTGCACCCGAAAGAATCGTCATATTCATTTCCTTAGGAGTAAGAAGAGAAAGGTTCTTAGGGTTAGATAAAAACTCCCAAGCTTTATCAAGTGATAGTGGTATTTTTTGTGTTCTTTTAAAAGAGTACATTCTTATTGAATAATTTCTAAATCTAATTATGAACTAAAACATATAGATTTAGAGAGGTTGCAATACAAAGCCAAATCATATAGGGTAGTAACAGGTAGCTTTTACTTCGTTGTTCTTTATAAAAAGTAAAAAAGAAATAAAAGATCAATGCTGTCAATAAAGTTATAACTATTTGAGCAAAAAGTACTTGATGCTGATTAAAGAAAATGTGGTTCCAGCTTACGTTGAATACCACTTGAATGATATATAATGATAACTTTTTGTCGGAGTATTTTGTTGAAAAAAGATTTGCTAGAAATATCGAAAAACAAATCATTATGGTAGTCCATGCAGCTCCAAATACCCATCCAGGCGGTGTCCATGGTGCTTTATTTAAATTTTCATACCAATACGACTGCGGACCATCATTCATTAACACAGTCCCTAATGCAAGTCCACCAAAATTGATGATTAGAAAAAGTATTAGGTATTTGATTTTGGACATTTTCAAATCTATTGAAGAGAATCGATTTGGTTCAATACCTGATCTGCTTCATAATATTTTTGGTCGCTTGCCTTTCTATCAATCGATTGTAGATCATAAGCTTCCTTCATAAGCTTTTTGTATCTGTCTTCTAACTTTTCTGTTTCTGTTTTCTTCTTAAAAAGACCAAACATATTTATTTGTTTAAGTGTTTTGTTATTTTTTTGCTCGTTGGTTTTGTTAATGAGTAATAGTAGTCAATTAAACTTCCATTTTCGTCAATTAAATATTTCTGAAAATTCCATTTAACGGAGGAACTCTTTTTTCCATTGAATTTTTTCTCTGTAAGCCAGGTATATAAAGGATGTTGATTGCCTCCTTTTACATCTACTTTTTCTGTAATCAGAAAATTTACACCGTAGTTAACTTCGCAGAATTCTTGGATCTCATCAGAACTTCCAGGTTCTTGTTTTCCAAATTGATTACATGGAACACCGATGATCATAAGCTGATCTTGATATTCGTCATATAACTGTTGCAAATCTCTGTACTGAGGTGTAAATCCACATTTCGAAGCAACATTTACAAAGAGTACTTTCTTACCTTGGAAATCTGATAGATTTATAGGTTTTCCTTGAAGAGAGTCTATTTTGATATCGTAAAGTTTCTCTGGCGCTGACATTGTTTTTGGTTTGTTTGTTGTACCTAGTGTACGAATGAATATAGAAACTGGATTCATTTATATTTTAAAACTTACAATTCCGCAGTCCATTTCGAAAATTTGACCTGAGATAGATGAAGATTTCTTCGAAATTAGAAACTCAGCCATATCAGCTACTTCATTAGGATTGAGATATTTCTTTAGAGGGTGCCTTTGTTTGATATTTTCAATCATTTTATCATTCCTCAAAAGTTTAGATGCTAGATCTGTATCTGTAACTGTTGGAGCTATTGCATTTACACGAATTGTTGGGGCTAATTCTGCACCCAAAGATTTGGTTATACCCTCCACAGCCGACTTAGCAGCGGCTACACTAGCATGAAACGGCATGCCTAACTTAGCTGCAACTGTGCTAAATAATAAAACGGTTGGTTGAGCACCTTTTTTTAACTGTGGTAGGTAATGTTGAATCGCTTTTACGGCCCCAATAACATTGATTTCAAAATCATTTCTGAAATCATCAAGTTTTAATCGGGAAATAGGTTTCAAATTAATACTTCCAGGACAGTAGATCAGAGAATCAATCTCGCTTATTTCTGGAAGCTCATCATTTAACACATCACAAGCGTAATGTGTTAAATTGATGTGCTCTATATTAGGGGGAGTTCTGCTTATATTGATTATTTGGTTGTCCTCTACCAATTTTTGGAGGATGGCAAAACCGATGCCTTTACTACCTCCGATGATGGCAATTCTACGCATTTATGCAGCAGTTAAAGGACGGCCTTTCAATCGTTTTTCAATTTTTTGCTTGATCACTGTTAGCCTCTTCATTAAATCCATCAACTCACTATCCCTGTTTTGTTTGTAGATCTCGTTGATTCCTAAGATCAACGCCTTCACTTCTCTAGAAGCTAGGATACGATCACTTGTAGTAACAAATTTGTGCTTTCTTTGCTCAAACTCTAAACCTTTTTCTACAATACTCATAATTACTTGTTATTAATATAATTTAACAATTCGTTGATTTTGGAAGGAGTATTAAACTGCCCCCCGTAGTATGAGGTAACCGTTGCTGATGTATCATCCTTAATACCTCTGGATGATACGCATAGGTGCTTAGCGTCAATGATCACAGCTATGTCATCTGTTTCTAATATACTTTTAAGTTCTTCAGCGATCTGATTTGTTAATCGCTCTTGAACCTGCGGTCTCTTAGCATAATATTGCACAATTCTATTCAATTTGGATAGCCCGATTACCTTTCCTGAAGAAATGTAAGCTAAATGAGCTTTACCAATAATTGGAACAAAATGATGTTCGCAATTAGAATAAAATGTAATGTCCTTTTCAACTAACATTTGATTGTACTCATACTTGTTGTCAAATAAGGCAACTTTAGGTTTGTTTTGTGGATTCAACCCTGAAAAAATCTCATCGATATACATCTTTGCGACTCTGTCTGGTGTTCCTCTCAGGGAATCATCTGTAAGGTCTAAACCCATTACATCCATGATTTCTCTAAACAATCTCGATATCTTTTTCTTTTTCTCTTCGTCTGATAAAACGAACGCATCTTGTTTCATTGGGGTTTCAACCCCAGTGTATAAGTGGTCATCACCAACTTCATCAAACGTGAATCCGTTTAATTTATAACCGTTTTTTTTCTCTTTTACTAGTGTTTCAGTACTCATCAATTCTGTCTTTTTTTAGTGCTGTTTTTAAGTAACTCTAAGCTTAAAACAAAGCACTTGTTTACCTTTTTGAAATAGAGTTGTTCGAGATCGATCTTTGTCTGGTACATTTGAACCTTCCTTTTTCGAATTCTCTCAGTTTACTATGTTTTGTTTTTCTGCCTTGAACTCTTTGTCTCCAAAGCTTAAAACTTTTAGGCTTCATCTCCGTCCGCATGAGCGTGATAACTTCTTGCTCACTTAGTCCAAACTGAAACTTTATGGCATCGAACGTGGTTCTGTCTTCCCATGCCATCTCAATGATTCTGTCAATAGATCGACTAGACAAATTCTTCATACAAAGGCATTTCGTATTTCTCTTGTTCTTCTACTTTTAATCGAATCATTTTTTTAAAGAAACTTCTATTCTCCTTAAATGTTCTGTTATTTCTAAAACGTATAAATTTTCCCTGAGCATGAATACTCAATCCATATGTTTTATAAATAACCAATTGTCTGTAAGGAATAGCCCATGCAAAATTCTCTAATCCTCTATTGATTCTCACGAGGATCCCGCTTGGACGTAATTCAATATTTCCATAGTTCAAATCTGAAACCTTATTGACAAGATCATTTAAGTTATTACTTACCTCGTCAATCACCATTCTCTTTGAACCTGTTCCACCCATTTTTAATGACTGTAAAAAGCTAAATGGATGACCAACACAGTCATTGATTAACTCTTTATCTTCTTCATTAGCATGTGTAGTATTGAATAGCATAACTTTAAATTCTTATTCAAATATAGTTTTGTTTAACGTATAATTCAAATAGTTGAACAAAAATTAACATTTCCTTATGAAATGGGTCTTAATCGTTACAAATGAGGTATTTGCAAATTTAATTCCCTAGGCTAATATATACTACAAATTCCTAGAATTAGCGGTGTTTTACATCATTTACTTTATGGTTTCATAAGTAAATCTTATTGAACCCAATAAGTCTTATAAATATTATAAAGGTGTTTTATGGATTAATTAGTTATTTAAACAATTCAATCATTAGATAACATCCTATTCCTGTCTTTTAGAGTATGTCGTGATAAGATTCTAAAACTTTCTTTTTTTACCTCAGAATCGTCTCGCATTCCCCACAGAATATCAGAAGCTTTTTTGCGATTTTCCTTGAGGTCTACAATCGGCGAAGGGTAATCCTTGCCAATTCGAAAATTGTTAAACTCTTGCTCTAATGGAGTCATCAAATAGGGTTCATGAGCAAAAGGAGTGTCTAAATGTGCAAGTTCAGGAACCCATTTCTTGATGAATACCGCGTCTTCATCATGGTCAATACCATTTTTTATTGGGTTGTAAATCCTTAGGTTGTTTATTCCCGTCTCTCCGGCTTGCATTTGTAATTGAGGAAAGTGAATTCCAGGTTCAAAATCAAGAAACATTTGAGATAGGTGAGTGGTTGCTTCTTGCCATGGTTGCCATAGAATATGGGTAAAAAAAGAAACGGTTAAGGCTCTCATTCGAAAATTTAAGTAACCAGTTTCTTTTAGACATCTCATAGAGGCATCTACTAATGGAAATCCAGTTTGACCGTCTTTCCAAGCTTCCTGGTATTTTTTAGAAATGGATTTTTTTAGTTTATGATAGCCTTTATTCACACTTGTCTCCTCCATGGTGTGCTCCATTTCAAATTTCTGGATGAAATGAGCTTGCCATCTTAATCTTGATAAGAAGGCGCCGATATGTCTTCTGTTGGTCGAATTTTTTATCTCGTGACCTTTCTGAAAGATTTCTCTTACGGAAACATTACCCCAAGATAAATAGGGAGATAGTCTGCTGCAGCTTTTTCTGGACAATTCTGGTTTTGAAATATTGAACATGTATTCTTCATGTCTCGTTTTAAAAAAGCTGTTGGCATATTTCCAAGCCATATTTCTTCCTCCTTTTTGGAAAGAAGTTGATTTTGGAGTTTCTAGAGAAGGTGTTTTTGTGATGTCCTTTAAGGACTTAAGTTCCTTTGAAGTGATAAGTTGATCTACCTTCGGAGTAAATTCTAATTGTGGTTTCGACATATAATCGTTCCAGAATTCAAACCAAGAGTCTCTATTCTGAATCCCTCGTTGAACACCGTTATTGATGTTTTCGATCCATTGAATATTGTTGTTTCTACAGTATCTTTTAAAGTCTTTATCTCTATCATAGGTTACTAGGAGACCAGTTTCCATATGAGAAAATACCTTCTCTATCTTCCAGTAATTTTGTATTTGGTTAAAAGCGCTCTGGATGTCCGTTTGAATACTTAACACCTGAGAATTAAATTTTTTTAATTCTAAGTTGATGTCGCATAAGGACTCTTTGATGAAGTTCCAATGTCTTTCATTGTAATGAGGGTCATTCAATAACTTAGGTTCGAAAGCGTATAATAGTAAGAACCTCGCTCCAGAACTTATTGCATTCGAGAGAGCTTCATTATCATGAAGTCGTAAATCTCGTTTTAACCAAACTACATTAATTGTTTCTTTCATCCTCCATCTAGACTTCTCAGAAAGTCTTCAGCATTTTTAAAGTGTTTGTCTTTTGTTTCAGGTTTCATTTTGTCGAAGGTTCTGATCAACATCCCTAGTCGCGGGTTACTCAAAAAGAACTCTCTGCGTTTGTGCATAAAATTCCAGAATAATCCGTCCCATATACCTTGCCATTCTCCCTTTTGGTAATTACTCATTTTCATGATATAATTACTACTGCTTATATAGGGTTTTGTAGACATGATTCCGCCATCAGCAAAAAGACTCATTCCATATACATTTGGTACCATTACCCAGTCATAAGCATCGATGAATAGCTCCATAAACCATTGATAAACATCATCTGGATCAAACTCACATAATACCATGAAATTCCCTAGGATCATTAACCTCTCGATATGATGGGCATAACCTGTTTTCAAAACTTTTTTGATGACATCATCGATAGGTTGTACTCCGGTTGTACCATCATAAAAGGACGCTGGAATCTTTCGATCAAAATTCCAGAAGTTCTTAGTTCTTTCTTCGGTTCCTTTCACCTCATAAACACCTCGAATAAATTCTCTCCATCCTAAGATCTGACGAACGAAACCCTCTAGAGAGTTTAAGGGAACATTATTCTCTTTAGCATATTTAATTGATCGATCGATTACATATTTTGGGTCTAGTAGTCCAACGTTAATTAAGGGTGATAGTAAACTATGATTTAAAAAATGTTCTTCTCGTACAATGGCATCTTCATAAATACCAAACTCATGAAATCTGAAATCTAAAAATTGCTCAAACCAATCTTCAGCAGATTTATAATCAATAGGGTAAATAACAAAATCATTCAATTCTCCATAATGAGATTCGAAATGTTTATTTACATAGTTCTCTGCTTCTATATGGAATTCGGTTCTGTCAGGAAACTGAATGGTTGGTGCGACTTTTCCTTTTGGATACTTTTTACGGTTGTCACTATCATAGGTCCATTTTCCTCCTTCAGGTTTCCCATTATCCATCAGGATGTTACGGTCTGTTCTTTGATTTTTATAGAATGAAGTTTGAAAGAACTTCTTTTTTGTTGCCTTAAAGAAACCACTTAATTCATCCTTCGTATTTATGAAAAGAGGGTTTTCATACCAGATAATTTCTACACTGTCTGAAACCGAATTGATGTACTTTGTTAGCCAATTATCAGTGGGATCGATGATATGGAACTTTACTACTCCTTCTTTTTTCAAAGATGTGATTAGTTCTCTGATATTCGATCTATTATCAATGGCATCAATATACTCGACCAACATTCCATGAGACTCAAGATATGCTTGATATGCTTTCATGCTAGCCCTATGAAAAGCTAGTTTCTGTTTGTGAAATTTATAGTGGGTAAAGAACAAGTACTCCTCAACCAAGAAAATGGTCTGACTTTGTTCAAGGATATCTGCCTCTTTGAATAATTGATGAGGAAAAAGTATGCTTACTTCTCGGATCATTTTAGCTGATTAAAATAAAGTGGACTGTAACCAAAGTTTTCTGAATTTTCCATTTCCATCATATCGATCGGCTTGCATTTGGGTATTGAATTTTCGATCTCGTGGATCATTTCCAACTCCCGAAACATACATCCAGTTTCCGTAATTACTATGAACATCATAGTCTAGGAGTTGTTCTTCAAAGTAAGCAGCTCCAATTCTCCAATCTAGTTCCAATTCTTTGGCGAAATAGGAAGCTACATTCTGTCTTCCGCGATTGGACATCCAACCTGTCTCTTTTAATTCGATCATATTGGCATTTACAAAATCGTCTTGAGTTTCTCCATTGATCCATCTATCGATCTGTTCTTGATCTGTATTCCACCAATAATCTTTCTGTAAGATTCCTCCTAATTTGAAGATGTCATTATCGAATTTCATTGAGATATATTTAAAGTAGTCTCTCCAAATCAATTCGAATATCAACCAATATGTCGATTGATTTTTATAATGTTCTTGCTCGAACTTCTTAACCCCCCAATAGATAGTTCTAGCCGAAATGCTTCCATTAGCAAGCCACGGTGAGAATTTTGAACTATAGTCAATACCCACCAATCCATTTCGAGTCTTTTTATAGAATCCTAATTTCTTTGTGTTAAAGAAGTAGTCATTCAATCTTTCTAATGCGCCAGTTTCTCCACCTTTGAATGGAAAGGCTGTTCTACCATCAATATTAAAATCGTCAAATCCTAAGTCTTTCAAACTCGGAATAGTATTAGCATCAGCTACAAGATTGTCTTTTGAAAACTCTTTAACTAAAGAAGCTTCTTCTCTTATATCAACATACTTTTCTAGTTTTTTTCTGAACGCAGTAAATACATTAGGGATCTTATTGGGATCAGATAGAATATCATGTGGATGGTATAAGAACTGATTGTAAATTTCTTTGATCTCAATATTGGGAATCAAATTTTTTACTCTATTAGTCTCCGAAACTTCCTCTGAAGTCCATTCTTTTTGTTTATAAATGAAATCAACCGAGAACTTCTCGCACAGTTGGGGAATTTTATTTTCCGCAGAATCAAAATAAATTAATAAAGAGATGTTCTTTGATCTTAGACTAAACTGAAGATCCTTTAAAGATTCTAATAGAAATTTAGCTCGGTATTTTCCCAGTTTTCTGAATCCGAAATTGCTTCGTACTAACAAAGAAGGATTTATACAATAAACCCCAATAGCATTTGTATTTTCTCTTATCGCCTTACTAAAAACCTCATTGTCTTGAATTCTTAGATCGTTTCCAAACCATACTAGGCCTGTTGATTTTTGTTTCTTCTGCATCGTTCACTGCAATATTTCACTTGTTCCCAATTCTTTTCCCATTTTTTTCTCCACAAAAAGGGCCTTTTACAAACAGGGCAGGTCTTACTGGGCAGATGCTTTTTGTTCATTAAAAGGTCTCGGTCTTTGATATGATAGTCTGAGAGTATCTTTTGCTACTCCGTATGCATCTAATCCGTTAATCGCCGCTACTTTTCCTTTAGAAAGATTTACAAACCCATCTCCTTCAAGAATAGAATCATTTACGTACAACTCTTCTATTTCGGCTATTATATGAAGTACATCATTGGTCTTGATGAGATATTCCTCTTTAAATCTCATTTTCATTTGAACTGGACTTCCTTTTACAAAGGGTGCTATACAGTTTTCCTTGTATTCTATTTCCAGATTTGTAACATCGAATTCTGAAATTTCTTCAGGATATTTGGCCGATGTATGATGAGCATCAGTGATGATATCTTCAAATATGTGGTTAATGGTAAATATCCCTGTTTCTTTGATGTTTTTATAAGTATTTCTAGGAACTGTAGTAGGTCTCAGAATAAAACCTAGGGTAGGAGGGTTGGATCCTAAATGAGTTACAGAACTGAAGACCGCAACATTTGTGTAACCAGAGTTAGATACAGACCCCAATAAATTCGCCGATTTGTAACCTGAGCAGGAGTTGATTAAATTAATGCGGTAAATTTTATCTAGTTTATCTATGTCTTCTCTCGAGAATCTCATTTCAGTTTCACAAAATTATTGATCTTGATATTGTCAGCTTTCAAATCGAACATTAGATTATACAAACCAAAGAATGTTCTGTTTATATAGATGAAATGTTTCGAACCTCTATTCCCATTCATACTTTTAAGTTCAGCACTTTTGGCATAACGATCACTCAATTCCGCAATCTGACCGAAGAACTCTCCATTTCCAAAATCAAAAGATTCTTGATTAAATGGCTGGGTAAATACACTTAATAATTCATGAAATAATTCAGTGAAGAATTTAACTTCTTCCTTGGTGTCATCTTCTCGTAAGATCTCAAGTTCGTATAATTTTTCTGCGAAGAAATCCATGTTCTTGAGGTTTTCTTCTTCAGCCAATTCAAAATAGGGAACATAGAAATCATTAGGAATGAATTTCATACAACCGAAATCCAAAGCAATAAGGTCCCCATCATTTGAAATTAAAAAGTTTCCAGGGTGTGGATCTGCATGAACTTTTCTTAATACATGAATTTGATACATGTAAAAGTCCCATAAGGCTTGACCTAGTTTTTGAGATAGTTCTGAATCTTTATTATGAGCTGTAAATTCTGAAAGGTGTTCTCCTTTCATATAATCCATAGTAATAATTCTTTCTGAAGATAACTCAGGATAATAACCAGGAAATCTTAGATTCGGAATATGAGCGCAAGCTTCAGCTATTTCTTGGCTCTGTTTTACTTCAAGGATATAGTCGGTTTCTTCAGTTAGTTTATTTTCAACCTCTTTAAAGTATTTGTCTGAATCTTTACCCTTGATATTGAACATACGTATGGCAATAGGCTTTACCAATGCAAGATCTGAGGCGATACTGTCCGAGACTCCAGGGTATTGAATTTTTACGGCGAGCTCTTTTCCATCTTTTTCAGCTTTGTGAACCTGACCAATACTAGCGGCATTCACAGAGGTAGAATTGAACTTGTCGTAAATTTCATTTGGGTGCTGCCCAAAGTATTTTTTAAAGGTCTTGACTACTAAAGCAGGAGATAGAGGAGGGACAGAGAATTGTGCTAGTGAAAACTTCTCTACATAAGCTTGAGGTAGTATATTTTTCTCCATACTCAACATCTGTGCAACCTTCAATGCACTACCCTTCAGCTTTTTCAATCCGTCATAAATGTCTTCAGCGTTGTTTTCGTTTAGACGATCCTTTGCCTCCTCTTCTGACTTAGTCAGTTTGTCTCCGTAATATTTAATATAGTTAACACCAATTTTGGCTCCCGTTTGAACCAACTTTGATGCACGTTGTATTTTTGAAGTAGGTATGTTATCTATAGTCTTCATCGACCTAATTCATGTGGATTCTTTCCTTAAATATGAATTTTCCGAAATCAATAATACTCTTGAACGGAGTAGTATCGATTAAATCAAAGCTTGCCTTTACTGATTTCTCAATGAAAATATCTGTCTTTTCAAAAGAAGCAGATGTGTCATCTAACCAAAATTTTAGGGTTACCAGTAATTGAAACCAGGCGGATTCCTTAATTCCACGAGCCTGAATCTTCTCCAGCCTCTCTTCATTAAAATCAATGGTCTGAATTTCCAATCCTTCGATATATTCAGAGAAAATCTTCTTTAGTTCATTTAAAGCTTTCATAGACTTTAATTGGTTTTTATGTCCATTCAAAGCATAAACTACATAACTTCTATTGGCAGTTAAATTCTCAAAAA
Organism: uncultured Flavobacterium sp.; assembly: GCA_964505885.1. Lineage (GTDB taxonomy): Bacteria > Bacteroidota > Bacteroidia > Flavobacteriales > Flavobacteriaceae > Polaribacter. The sequence goes on along the minus strand of CAZDKB010000026.1, from coordinate 8,594 downwards.
ATGTGTAATAGAAAGAGAGTAATTTGTTTCTAGAATCGAAAGAAGCGTAATCTTCACTTTTTTCTAATACAGCATGTGTGTTATCAAAGAAAGCTTTAAAGATTCCGGCTTCAACAGCTTCAAAAGACCCATAAAATTGATAGAATACAGCTTCTTCGAAGTTATTCTGTTTTGCAAAGCTGAATACCGATTTCGGCTGTTCATTGTGCTCCAAAACATACTTCATGAACCATGAAATAATGTCGTTTTTAGTTATGTTTTTCTTCTTTGCCATGTTGATGTATTTACAATGTAAAGATACAAATGTTTAACGAATTAATAAAAAGGTTAAACAAAATTGTTTGTTAAAGTTTTTGAGCGGTTTTAATCCTCAAAATAGATGCTTTAGACTTCTGATTTTTATTGCATTTTCTTTTTAGGATTAAGAAATATTGTAATAGCTTTGCATTCCTTTTCGGGGTGTAGCGTAGCCCGGTCATCGCGCCTGCTTTGGGAGCAGGAGGTCGCAGGTTCGAATCCTGCCACCCCGACAAATAAAAACCACCATTTGGTGGTTTTTTTGTTTCTAAAGTTTTCGAATCAAGTTTACTTGGATTGGAAAACGGAGAAACAAATAGAGGCTTTGGAGAAGGTCTTGATTTTCCAACACCCAACATCCAACACCCAACCACTTCCATCCTTCTTCTCTGAGAAAGTCTTATTTTTGTTTTTTCTTTTCAATCCCCCAATCATTATTTACGATGAAATACTTTTTCTTCATTTTCCTGCTTTCGGTAACTTCTCTTTATGCTCAGAATTCGATTCGGGGAAAGGTGAAGGATGCAGAAACTGGATCTCCTTTGTTTAACGTGATTATTACAAATACAGCGAGCAATGCGTCTGTCAGATCTAATTATCAGGGAGAGTTCAAGTTAAATGAGACCGGAAACTATTCGTTTTCAAAAGAAGGATATCGAACAAGAATTGTAAAAGTTGACTCCGATAAATTTATTGTTATTCAAATGGTTTTGGAACCTTCAGAATTGGATGAAGTTGTGGTACAATCGAATCAAATTCCTAAGTCTTTGAAATCTTCTGTTTCCTCCATAGAAATCATCACTAAAAGAGATATTGAAAGGGGAAATGACATCAATATTGCCGAGGTTCTCAATCGAACCCCTGGTGTTTTTGTTCAAAGTGGAGCTCTCAACACTAATAGATTTACCATAAGAGGAATTGGCTCTCGTAATTTATTCGGAACTTCTAAAATACGAGCCTATTTTAGAGATATACCATTAACCAACGGAAGTGGAGAAACCTCTATTGAAGATTTTGAATTGGCAGCCTTATCACGTGTTGATATCTTAAAAGGAGCAACTGCGAGCACTTATGGTGCCGGACTTGGAGGAACCATACATCTCACGTCTCAAAATTCTTATTTAAATGAGAATTCAGTGAATACCCAATTTTCTACTGGATCTTTTGGGTTGCAAAAACAATTGGTCAACTTTAATTTTGGTTCAGCTAATCATAGCATAAGAGGAATCTACAGCAATACTCATTCAGAGGGTTACAGAAAGAATAATCAATATGACCGACAAACATTGACCATCACATCAAATCATGTTTTAAGTGAGAACAATGATCTGAGTGTATTACTAAGTTATGTCGATTTAAAGGCGTTTATTCCCAGTTCAATTAACGCTAATGCCTTTGAGAATAATCCTACTTCCGCAGCATTTACTTGGGGAAGAGCACAAGGCTTTGAAGATACCAAACGTGGGATTCTTGGATTAACTTGGGACCATCAATACAATTCAAAGGCGAAGCATGTTACTAGTGTTTTCGGATCCTTTAGAGATTCTTACGAACCACGACCATTTAATATTCTATCAGAAGATGTTTTTGCAGCGGGATTACGAAGCAGAATTGTGGGAAGAGAATCTTTATTTGGAAATAATTTCAATTATTCGATAGGAGGTGAACTTTTTAGAGATAGATATACCTATCAAACTTTTCAAAATTTATATTTAGAGTTTGATCCTTTAATGGGTAGTGTTCAAGGTGCTGTGCTTTCGGATTTCAAAGAAAATAGAAGCTATTTCAATCTGTTTTTTGAAATAGATTACCAATTAGCTGAGAATACAAAGTTGGTCATTGGAATGAATTATAATGAAACTTCCTATGATCTGGAAGATCGTTTTCCGTTTTCAGATCAAGATCCTGATCAATCAGGAAGTTTTAATTATGATGGAATTCTATCTCCTCAATTGGGGATCTCTCATACTTTTAATGATAATTTTACCCTATATTCAAATGTAGGTCATGGCTTTTCGCCTCTTTCCCTTGAAGAAACACTGCTCCCCAACGGGCAAATAAATAATGATCTACAACCAGAGACGGGCTGGACTTACGAGCTTGGATTTCGAGGTTCTTTGTTTGAAGACCGATTTCAATTTACTTCTTCCCTTTATAGAATGAATATCAAGAACTTATTGGTATCCAGACGATTGGCTGATGATCAGTTTATAGGAATCAATGCGGGTAGAACTCAACATGACGGAGTAGAATTTAATGCAAATTATAGTTGGTTGCAAAGTGCTTCATTTCAACTTTCTACATTCTTTAACTATTCGAGGAATATGTATAAGTTCAAAGAATTTGTAGATGGAGACGTTAACTATTCTGGAAATCAATTAACGGGAGTTCCAGATGAGATTGTAAATGCAGGACTTGATTTTAGTTCTACGTTTGGTCTTTATGGAAATATCAATTATCAATATGTTGGGAGTCAACCTTTACGGGATAGTAATAGCTTGTTTAGTGATTCTTATAACCTTCTTAATTTCAAGATTGGTTATCAAAAAGAATGGTTCTCAAGTTTTAAAACAAATCTATTTTTCGGAGTAAATAATCTTACAGATACGAAATATGCGTCACAAGTGTTAATTAATGCGAGTAGTTTTGGTGGTAATTCTCCGCGTTATTTCTATCCTGGCAATCCTGTAAATTACTTTGGTGGATTGGGAATCAATTATATTTTTTAAATCCAAATATCCCTACCTTTATAATTTAAAACCATTTTCAATGAAAGTCTTAAAATTTTCCTTGCTTTTTTCAATAGCTATTTTGTTTTCCTTTACCTCAAAGGAAAGAACCAATGCTGATAAGTACAAATATCAAGTAGTTGTTGATAAATTATCGAATCCTTGGGGGTTTACTTTTCTTCCCGATGGATCTATGCTGATCACAGAAAAAAAAGGTGAACTTATTTATTTTAAAAATGGAATCAAAAAGAAAGTTTCTGGAGTTCCACCAACACAAGAGTATGGTCAAGGTGGTTTGATGGATATCGAATTACATCCAGATTTTGAAAAGAACAGCTTCATCTATTTTACCTATGCTGCTTCGCATGGAAAAGGAAAAGGATGGAATACTGCTTTAATGAGAGCTACCTTCAAAAATGGGAGATTAGACAATCAGAAGATACTATACAAGGCCTCACCAAACAGTAGAAAAGGTCAGCATTTTGGTTCAAGAATCGCATTTGATAGAGAGGGGTACTTATATTTTACAGTAGGTGATAGAGGAAATAGAGATATGAACCCTCAAGACATAACTAGAGACTGTGGAAAAGTATACCGATTAAATGACGATGGAACTATTCCGGATGATAATCCTTTTGTGAACAAAGCAAATGCAAAGAAGGCAATCTACAGTTATGGTCATAGAAATCCTCAAGGGATGGAGATCAATCCATTTACTGGAGATATTTGGACTCATGAGCATGGGCCAAGAGGTGGTGATGAGATCAATATTATTCAGAAAGGAAAGAACTACGGATGGCCTAAAGCTAGCTTTGGAATCAATTATAGTGGAACTAGCTTTACAGATAAAACCTCCATTCCTGGTATGGAAGACCCAATGCATCACTGGACTCCCTCAATAGCGCCAAGTGGTATGGCCTTCGTTAACAGCAATCGTTATGGTTCGATGAAAGGAAGTTTGTTGGTGGGGTCTTTAAAATTTCAATATATAAGTATTTGTACACTTAAGAATAATAAGGTGATCAAAGAAGAAAAAATATTGGAAGGAATAGGAAGAGTTCGATCCATAGAACAAGGACCAGATGGATACATTTATATAGGTGTTGAAGGTGTTGGAATTGTTAAATTACTACTGAATAAATAATCACTTCATTCCCGAAATTCCTTACACTGTAAGGATTGAAAAATTTTATCTTCTAATTATTAAAAGATATGCACAATTGATCTTAAGGAAGATCAAAAAAATTACATTTGTAAGCATCAAAAATTTAGGAAGAATATGTCTGAAAATATAGAAAGAGTAGAGTGTTTGATCATAGGATCTGGACCTGCGGGATATACAGCTGCGATTTATGCTTCAAGAGCAGATTTAAGCCCTGTTATGTATACAGGATTGCAAATGGGAGGTCAATTGACAACCACAACAGAAGTAGATAATTTCCCAGGATATCCAAATGGAACTGATGGAACAATGATGATGGAAGATCTAAAAAAGCAAGCTGAGCGTTTTGGAACTGATGTGCGCTTTGGAATGGTTACTGCTGTTGAACTTTCGAAAGAGGAGGGAGGAATCCATAAGTTAACTATTGATGGTAGTAAAGAAATGGAAGCTGAATCTATCATTATCTCTACAGGTGCTTCTGCAAAGTATTTAGGTTTAGAGAATGAACAAAGGTTAATAGGTGGAGGTGTATCTGCCTGTGCAACCTGTGATGGATTCTTCTATAAAGGGCAAGATGTCGTTGTGATTGGAGGAGGAGATACGGCTGCTGAGGAGGCTACTTATTTGGCGAAACTTTGCAAGAAGGTTACCATGTTGGTAAGAAGAGACGTTATGAGAGCTTCAAAAGCCATGCAGCATAGAGTTAATAAGACAGAGAATTTAGAGGTTTTATACAATACTGAGTTAGATGATGTTTTAGGAGAAAACGTTGTTGAAGGAGTTCGTGTTGTAAACAATAAAACAGGCGAGAAGCATGATATTCCGGTTATGGGATTATTTGTGGCTATTGGTCATAAACCAAACACCGACCTATTTAAAGGAGTGATAAATATGGATGAAACTGGATATATTGTTACCGAAGGGAAAAGTACCAAAACTAATATACCAGGTGTATTTGCAGCTGGAGATGTTCAGGATAAAGAATATAGACAAGCAGTTACGGCTGCAGGTACAGGTTGTATGGCAGCTTTAGATGCAGAACGTTATTTAGCAAGCTTGAACTAAAAAGCTAAAGATAAATCTTATTAGCCCCGCCTTTAGCGGGGCTTTTTTTGTTAGGAGGTCTAACAAATAAATGTATATTGTGCAGGAAATCAATATTGAATATAAATTACTAACCACCAAGTTCTCTATGAAACGTTTACTAACAGTTCTATTTTGTTCACTTTTGTTTATGGCCTGTAACTCGAATTTAGGGTACACCATAAAAACCGATCTTAATCCTAATGAAATTGCTCCTTTAACAGCGATGCTTGAGATTGAGTCGGACAAACCTTGTAAGGCAACGATAAAAGTTTTGGGTGAAGAGCCAATAGAAAGATCCTATGATGAAGAAAGCACTAAATTATCCGTTCCTGTTCTAGGTTTGTATCCGAACAGATTGAATCAAGTTGAGGTAACATTGGACTATGAAGGCGGTCAAAAGAAAGAAGTAATTGAAATCCAAACTGAACCACTGCCTATTTATTTCCCAGATATCAGAATCATAACATTAGATAAGGAAAAAATGGAGCCAGGAATGCATGCTTTGGATATTCATTTTGCGAATTTTGGTAAATACCGCTCAGCTCCTATCATGTTTGATGATCGAGGAGATATAAGATGGTTTTTAGATTTAAGTTTTCACGGCAAGATGGTTGCGCCGTTCCAAATATTAAAGAATGGAAATATCATTGCTCCTGGTAGAAATGATATCTATGAATTTGATATGATGGGTAAAATAGTACACCAAGGAAAGATCGATGAGAATTACGGGATTCATCATGATATTCTGGAATTACCAAACGGAGATCTTTTAATGTGTGTTGGGACCAAAGACGCTTATATATTAAAAGACGGCAAGGAAGTGCTCTACGATAGTGATTTTATTGTTCACTATGATCGAAAAGAATCTAAAGTTTTGAAACAATGGGATCTAGCAGATCATTTAGATGTGGATAGAGATGAATTAAATTTCTTTAGAAATGGAGATTGGTTTCATATGAACGCAATCGATTTTGACACAAGAGATAGCACAATAATTGTATCTGGTAGAAACCAGGGATTAGTAAAGATATCTTGGGATGATAAATTGAAATGGATTATGGCTCCCAAACAAAATTGGGGTAAAACCGGTAGAAAAGGAAAAGGATATCAAACGAAACCGTATTTATTGACAGCAGTAGATAAGGAAGGAAAGCCTTATCCAAAAGCGGTACAAATTGGAACTGAGAGTGCTGAGGATTTTGATTTTCCTTGGGGACCGCACGCACCACTTTTATTACCAAATGGAAATATCCTTGTCTTTGATAATGGTCCATTCAGAAACTATAATCGTGAAAACAATTACTCAAGAGCAGTTGAGTATAAGCTTAATGAAGAAGAAAGAACTCTTCAACAAGTTTGGGAGTATGGTAAAAGCAGAGGGACAAGATTATATTCCAGTATCGTAAGCGATGTAGATTATTTACCAAACACAAAAAATATTTTAATGACTTCCGGCTTTATTACTCCAAGAAGTAATCATCAAGGTAAAGTTGTTGAGATCTCAACTGAAGATAATAAAGAGGTATTTGAGGCTTCTATCTTCTTTAAGAATACCAATAAATCAGAAAAAAGAGGTTGGGGGTCAAGAGATATACTATACCGATCTGAAAGAATGGAATTGAAGATGTCTCAGAAATAAAACTAAAAAAAGAGTCAAGCAAGTGCTTGACTCTTTTTATTTAAAGGCTTTTGTCATATTTCTCAATGACTTTGGCAATCAGTTTAACAGCTTCCACATAAAACTCTTGATTGATGTTTTCGAAGGTATCCGTGGGTTTATGATAATCCTTGTGATCTTCAACCCCAAAATAGATGAACGGAATCTTTCGTTTATGGAAGATCCTGTGGTCTGATGAATAAGTCCAATCTTGTTGATCTTTATTGTTAGGATCATCATGTCCTAATAATAAATTGATCGATGAATCTAAATTTTCTAACTGAGGTTTTAGCTGTGGGTAATGATAGGTTCCTACAGCATATAGCTCATTTTTGTCGTTGTGAGCGATCATATCCATATTGATATTCAAAACTATATTCTCTGAAGCATTCGAATGGTTTGCTGCAAAATACTCAGCTCCATACATCCCTACTTCCTCTGCATCGACTGCCGCGAAAACCAAAGTGTGATTTGGATTAGAGTTCTTAAAATATGTAGCCAAAGCGATTACTGCGCATGTACCAGAAGCATCATCGTCTGCTCCATTGTATATTTTTCCATTTCTAACACCTAAGTGATCTAAATGTCCTGTAATGACTATTGTTTTCTCTGATTTGCCAGGAATCTTGGCAACTACATTTCCACCTACTACAGTGGTATCTGGAACATTTGAAAAGTCTTTTTCTGGGTTTTCTATAGGAAAGAGACGTTGCCTTCCTCTTTTCTCTAGTTTTTGTTCAAATTTTTGGATGAATCCAGATTCTAAATAGGGTTGTACTCCAATTTCTTTAAATCGTTTAGCGATGTATTCTTGAGCTTTATAATTACCGGGAGTAGAGAATAATCTTCCTTTATAATCATCACTGGATATTTCTTTAATATCAGCAATTAAGGCTTCCTCATTTAGGGTTGGTTTTTCCTCAGTTTGACATGCTAAGAATGAAAAACTGGAGAGTAAGAGATATGCAAAAAAAGATCTAATGTTCATAGTTAAATATTATTTGATAAAAATACATATTAAAAAAAAACCGTCCTAGAAAGGACGGTTTTAAACAAACAACTAAATTCTAAAACCTGTTCAGTTTAAGAAACTTGTTATTCTTCGGAATTCCCGAAGAAAATATGATTAGAAGCAGTATGAATTCTCTGCTTTGATCTTTTCTGCAATTGTATTACGTAAAGCAACAACATTTGGATAGTTTGTATACTTCGTGAAACGCTTTAATCCCATTAACATCATGCGTTGCTCATCTCCTTCAGCAAAAGAAATAATTCCTTCTTTTCCTTTTCTATTGATGATTTCAACGGCGTTGTATAAGTATAGTCTAGCCATGGCGATTTGTCCTTCTTGAGCGTCTTCTCCAAAACGTTTCGCGTTCTTCTCAGTTCTCAACAAAGTAGACTCAGCCATATAGATCTCGATCAAGATATCTGCTGCTGCTAATAATAACTGTTGGTGCTTGTCTAAGTCTGGTCCAAATTTTTGAACTGCAGAACCCGCAACCATTAAGAATACTTTCTTAAGTTTTTGAATCATTTCTTTCTCTTCAGCGAATAACTCTGAATAATCTGGAGTATCGAAAGAAGGAATTCCCATTAACTCATCAGCTACAGCCATAGCAGGGTTTAGAAGATCTACGTGACCTTTCATAGCTTTTTTAAC
>CAZDKB010000025.1:0-26991 GCA_964505885.1 uncultured Flavobacterium sp. | reverse complement strand
TGTGTTATATGGAGGAGATAAGTTTGTTTATTTTTCAGCAGAAGAAAAAGCGTTCAAGAACTTAGTGTACACTCCAAATGTATTCACTGCAAAGATTGAACTTGACGGACAAACTTACGATGCGGTTTTACAAGACATTCAGTTTCACCCAGTGACTGATAAAATCTTACACATCGATTTTTACCAGTTATTTGAAGATAAAGAAATTACTATGAACATTCCTGTTCGTTTAGTAGGATCTGCAAAAGGAGTTATGGTTGGAGGAGCTTTACGTCACAACTTACGTAAATTAAGAGTGAAAGCTTTACCAGCAAACTTACCAGACTTTATTGAAGCAAATATTACAGAATTACAAATTGGTAACAAATTGTATGTAACCGAGCTTAGAAATGATAATTATACATTATTACACCCAGATAATACCGTGGTTGCTCAGGTTAGAATGTCTCGTAATGCAATGGCAAACGCTGCTGAAGAAGAAGAATCAGCTGAAGCTCCAGCTGCTCCAGCTGCGGAGTAATTTTGTTTACATAAAAACATTTAAAAGCGTTACGAAAGTGACGCTTTTTTATTTTTCTATTTTTGCCAAATGAGTTGGCTAAACTTCTTTAAAAGAAAACCTAAAGAATCTGAAGAAGAACCTATGAAAAAATTTTTGATCGTTGGATTGGGTAATATTGGTGAAAAATACGCCAATACAAGACATAATATTGGTTTTCAAATTTTGGATGAACTTGCCAAAGAGCAGGATGCCAAATTTGAGACTGAAAAATTAGGGGATATTGCAAGCTTTAGATTCAAGGGAAGAACCTTTATTCTTCTGAAGCCAAGTACTTATATGAACCTTTCTGGAAAAGCACTTAAATATTGGATGACTAAAGAGAAGGTGTCTATTGAGAATGTAATGGTTGTGACTGATGATGTGAATATAGACTTTGGCTCTATAAGAATTAAATCGAAGGGAAGCGCAGGGGGTCATAACGGAATGAAAGACATAGAGGCAAAGTTAGGTTCCCAGAAGTATCCTAGATTCCGATTTGGAGTGGGTGGAAACTATCCTAAGGGAAGACAAGTAGATTTTGTTTTAGGAGAATGGAATAAAGAAGAGCAGAGTCAGCTAATTGAAAGAATCCCTATTTCTGTAAAAGCTATTTTATCTTTTGGTACCGACGGGATCAATAATACCATGAATAACTACAACGGGAAATAATTGTTAATGATCAATTAACAATTAACAATTAACAATTATCAATTGTCAATTCTTTCTTTTGTAATCTTGCCAACGACAGACAACAGAAAACCAACAACGAACAGCTAATTGTCCGAAGACAACCATTCTGCATAGGAAGAATCAGTTTACTGCAATCTTGATTTTTTTAGCAAAATCAATCACCATCATTTCACTTGTAGGTTGATAGTCTACGAGAAGAACATGATGACCCCTGTCCTTTAATTCTTTGGCAAGCTCTACATGAGGTGTATTTCCGTTAAAAACTGTAGCGTGATCGAAAATATCTACAATTTCTTCGTTCACAATTTTTTTTAGATCTCCAAAGTCTATAACCATACCATATTTGACATTTGATTTGTCATGAATAGGATTTCCTATTACAGTTACTGACAACTTATAACTATGTCCGTGAACATTCCTGCATTTTCCGTCATACCCATAGAGGGCATGGCCTGTCTCAAAGCTAAATTGTTTGGTGATTCGAATTGTACTCATGATGCAAATTTATGAATTCAGAATATAAAATGGACTTTTTTATGAACTACAAAAAAACTAACTAACGTACCATATAGTCGTTGCGGAATTGACAAATCTTAACTTTAACATCACATATAATTAATATTATCCTTTGTTTTTAAGAAAATTTTAAGATATTTGAGCAAACTAATTCAAAACTTTAAATTTAATGAAAGCAAAATTTCGAGGAATTTTGACGCTTTTATTAGCGTTGATTGTACAGGTGTCTTTTGCTCAGGAAAAAACAGTTACTGGAACTGTTTCTGATAGCTCAGGCGGTTTACCAGGCGTTGGAATTGTAATTAAAGGTACAACGACTGGAGCAGAAACTGACTTTGATGGAAAGTATTCTATCAAGGCCAAGAAAGGAGACATACTTGTATTTAGTTATTTGGGATACAAAACGGTTGAGAAGACTGTTGGAGATTCCAACGTAATTAATGTGACCCTAGAGGAGGGTGGCGAGATCTTAGATGAGATCATCGTAACGGCTCAGGGTATTAAGAGAGAGAAGAAAGCTCTTGGTTATGCGGTTAGTGAACTAAAAGCAAAATCTATCGAGCAAAGAACTGAAGGGGATGTTGCCAGAGTATTATCTGGTAAGGCTTCTGGGGTTCAAATTACTTCTCAGAGTGGTACGTCGGGATCAGCTACCAATGTTGTAATTAGAGGTTATACCTCTATCAACGGTAGTAACCAGGCGCTTTTTGTTGTAGATGGTGTTCCTTTCAGTAGTGATACGAACGCTCAAGGTAACTTCTTGAACGGTAACGTTGGTTCGTCTCGTTTCTTGGATTTAGATCCTAACAACATTGAAAGTGTAAACGTACTTAAAGGTTTAGCTGCTGCTACATTATATGGAACAGCAGGACGTAATGGTGTAATTGTAATTACTACGAAATCTGGAGCTGCTAGACAAGGAGCTAAGAAGAACGAGATTACAGTAACACAATCTACTTTCTTTAACGAGATTGCTTCTTTACCTGATTATCAAGATCAGTATGGAGGTGGATTTGACCAGTCTTTCGGGTGGTTCTTTAGTAACTGGGGACCTTCATTCAATCCGGATGGAGTAGACGGTTATAACAATGACCCTGCTGGAATTATCCAACCTGATGGAACTGTTGAGCATCCATATGGATCATCAGCGTTCTTGAACAATTTCTTAGGAGGTAACAACGTATTGAACCAGCAATTTACTGGTGAGCGTTATGAGTGGAGACCTTATAATAGTGTTGAAGAGTTCTTTAGAACAGGTATTATTCACAATACTTCTATCAATGCTCGTGGTTCTTCTTCAGACGGTAATGTAGCTTATAACATTAGCTACTCTCACTTAGATGAAGAAGGGTTTACTCCTGGGAACAATGTAATCAGAAACACACTTTCTGTGGGTGGTAGAGCGAAGTTAACTAACAAGTTTACGATTCAAGCTTCTATGAACTACACAAGAAACTCGGTTGTTTCTCCACCGGTTGCGGCATCAAGGGGTAACGGTACATTAGGATGGTCTACATTCGGTAACGTATTCTTTACACCGCGTAACGTGGATTTAATGGGATTACCATTCGAACTTCCTGAAAACGGAGGATCTATTTACTATCGTAATGGTAACGATATTATTAACCCAAGATGGAGTGTGAAAAACGCACAAAATGGACAGTTTACAAACCGTTTGTTTACAACAGCTTCTGTTTCTTACGACTTTAACGACAACTTAAGTCTTACGTATAGAGCAGGTTTAGACTTCTATAACGAAAGAAACCAAGCTTATTCTAATAAGAATGGTGTTGCTTTCGACGCTGCGATCTTCGGATTCTTAGATACATATGATAACAACGTAAACATTTGGGATCACTATGTAGCTCTTAACGGAAACTATGAATTGACAGATGATATCACAATGAGCTTTGTAGCTGGTGGTAACTCTAGATCAAGAACTTTTGATCAGCAAGGGGTTTCTAGTACTGGACAAATCGTATTTGGAGTACTAAGACACTTCAACTTCGAGAATCAATCTCCAATTCAATTCTTACAGCAAAGAAACATTATCGGTTTATTCGGTGAAGCTTCAATCGACTATAAGAACTATGCATTCTTAACTTTATCAGGAAGAAATGACTGGGTATCTAACTTACCACAAGAGAATAATAGCTTATTCTATCCAAGTGCGAGTTTATCATTCATCCCAACTGCAGCTTTCGAAGATTTAAAGTCTGAGAGTGGAAAAGGATTAAACTACTTAAAATTCAGAGCTGGTTTAGGACAGTCTGCAGGATTCCCTTCAGCTTATCCAACAGTGAATACTGTAAACCAAACAACTCAGGTAAATGGTGGTGCTATCGGATCTGTGATCACAAACTCGATCAGTGGATTCCAAGCAAACCCAGACTTGAAACCTGAGCTTTTAAGTGAGATTGAAGTAGGTTTCGAAGCTTTATTCTTCGAGCGTAGAATTAACTTAGATGTATCTTTCTACAGTAGAACTACTAAAGACCTTATCGTATTTAAGCCATTACCTCCATCAACTGGATTTACTCAAACTCAGGATAACGTAGGTAAGGTAAAAGGAGACGGTTTAGAAATCGACTTAGGAATGGATATCTTCAAGAGTGACCAACCAGGTGGATTTAACTGGAACGCAGCTATTAACTTTACAACTAACAAGCAGATCGTAACAGAGCAAGAAGATGATCAAATCGTTTTTGCTGGTTCAACTGCAGCATTCCTTGGAGGAAACGCGGCAATTGAAGGTGAGCAGCTTGGTGTGATTGTAGGTCGTAGAATTGCAAGAGATGCTAACGGTAACTTCTTAGTAAACAGTGCAGGTAACTATGCATTTGAAGATAATATCGTTTTACCTGATGGAAGATCTATTACTCCTATCATTGGTAATCCAAACCCAGACTATGTAATGAACCTTAACAACTCGATTTCATATAAGAACTTCTCGTTCAACTTCCAATTGAGTCATACTAAAGGTGGTGATATTGCATCAGCAACTATCGCTACGTTATTAGGTCGTGGTTTGATCGTTACAGATAGAAAGAATACTTTTGTATTGCCAGGTATTTCTCAGGCAACAGGTCAAGCAAATACATTGCAGATTAATAACTCACAGTACTATTTCAGTAACTTGTTATTTGGACCTAAAGAATTACAGATCTATGATGCATCAGTTATTCGTTTACAAGAAGTATCTTTGAGTTATTCACTTCCTCAAAAGATGTTAGAGAAGACTCCATTCGGATCTTTATCTATCACTGCAAGTGGATTCAACTTATGGTATGACGCATACAATACACCAGATCGTGCTAATTTCGATCCGAACGTAGCTGGAGTTGGTGTAGGAAACGGTAGAGGATTTGACTATTTGAACGGACCTAGTTCGAAGAGATATGGTTTAAGTTTAAAAGCAACCTTCTAATAAAGTATAAGAATTATGAAAAAAGTATATAATATATTAGTTGTTTCACTTTTTGTGACTTTTTTAAGTTTCTATTCTTGTGAAACCGTAGAATTAGAGAATTTGGCGAATCCAAACCAACTCTCTAGTGAACAAGCGGATCCTGATTTGTTATTGAATTCTATTCAATTACAATACAGAAATAACCAAACTACTTTTAACAACAACAGTTCTTCATTAGCTCGTATTTCTGTGTTTCAATCAAGAAACTATTTACAGTCGCTAGATGGAGGTACGTTGAACGGTGTTTGGTCTAACGTTTATTCTGGTATGATTCCTAATTTCCAAGCAATTCAAGCGGCTAATGCAGCAAATCCTGATGTGGACCTTTCTTTCCACGAGGCAGTTGCTAAGACGCTTATTGCTCATAACTTAATGGAGTTAGTAGATTGGTTAGGAGACATTCCATGGACGGAAGCGAACAACCCGTCAGAATTTCCTAGTCCAACTTTAGATGACGATGCATCGGTTTACGCTGCTGCTCTTACTATGTTAGATGAAGCATTGGGTCAGTTTGCAACTTCTGGAGGATCAGGTAACGCTACAGATTTTTACTATGACGGTGATATTAGCAAGTGGATCAAACTAGCTAATACAATCAAAATGCGTGCTGATTTAACACAAGGAAATTATGCTGCAGTATTAGCTGCAACAAATGTAATTTCTAGTGCTGCTGACGACATGCAATTTAATTACGGAACTCAGGCTTTAACTCCTGATACTCGTCACCCAGATTATAATGCTGATTATCGTTCTGATGGAGCGAATATCTATCAGTCTAACTGGTTGATCGACCTTATGGTAGGTGACTTTGGTGATGTAGGATCAGCTGTTCCAGATCCAAGAAGACGTTACTATTTCTACAGACAAAACTGGAGAACTCCAGGAAGTTATGCTCTGTTTGAAGATGTAAATGGTGCTTTTGGAGCTCCTGGAGCTATCTATGTTTCCAATGGAGATCCTAATGGAGAAACATTATCTTGTTCTCTAGAGTCTGCGCCTCCACACTTACAGTTTACTCCAGACGAAGAAATTTGGTGTTCTATGCAATTAGGATACTGGGGTAGAACTCACGGAGATGCTCAAGGGATTCCACCAGATAACTTTACAAGAACTGCTTCGGGTGTTTATCCTGCAGGAGGTAGCTTCGATGGTGTAGCAGATGCTTTCCCATTCGTAGGAGCTTTCCCAGATCTAGGACAACAAGTTGGTCTTGGAAATGGAGGTGGAGGAGCTGGAATAGAGCCAATCTATTTATCTTCTTACGTAGATTTCATGAAAGCTGAAGCTGCTTTAGCAACTGGTAGTGCAATGGCTGCTACTTATTTTGAAGCTGGAATTACAAAATCTATTGCGAAAGTTCAAACTTTTGGTTCTTTGGATCCAGTAGCTGATTTATCTCAAGCTCCTGATGCTGCAACAGTAGCTACTTTTATCGCAGATAGAGTAGCAGAGTTTAACGCTGCTGCTGCTACAACTGCCTTAGACGGAAATGGTTATCCTGTTGCTAAAAGCAAAATGGACATATTAGGTGAGCAATATTTTGTAGCTTTGTATGGTGGTGCTGCGGATGCATTCAACTTCATGAGAAGAACTGGTGCTCCTAGAACAGTAGCTAGAAGTTTAGAGCCAGCGTCTGGTATGGGTACTTTCCCAAGAACTATCTTATATCCAAACAGTGAAATTGTTGCAAATCCAAATATTCAGCAAAGAACTGATTTGAATACATTAGTATTTTGGGATGCAGGTGTAACTAATCCAGCGAATTAAAATCTTATTTATGATGAAAAAAATAAAATTAAATTTTAAGATTCTATTATCAGCATTGGTTGTTTTGTCAAGTTTTAACGCTTGTCAAGAATCTGATAATGTGATTGATCAGGTTGTAGATGGTACTACTAATGGTGCTATTCTTAGAACGATCGAAGTGATATCGAACACAATGAATTCGAGTGATCCGGCGTCTTTCTGGTCTGTTACTGTTGAAGAACAAGATACAGAGGATGGAGATTTATTTGAAAGTGTAGATGTGTTAGTATCTCTACGTGATCTTACTCCTGATAATGGTACGACTGTAGCGAATGACTTCGCAGTGAAGACGATTCCAGCATCTGAATTCAGTCAAGGTCCTTTGGGATTACCTAGAGGTACAGTAGCTGTAACTTTTGCGGAAGCAGAGGCTGCAATGGGATTAAATAGTACTCAACATGCACCAGGTGATTTATTCGTATTTGAATTACGTCTAAATTTAACTGACGGTAGAACTTTTGGAGCTGCTGATGCTGCAGGTATTATTACTGGAGGATTTTTCTCTTCTCCTTATCTGTATAATGCAGGTATCATCTGTACACCAGCACCTGGAGATTATAGAGTAGATATGTTTGATTCATTCGGTGACGGATGGCAAACTAACAACGGTAACGGAGGTGATGGTTACACAGTAACTCTTACTGACGGTAGCGGAAACGAAACTGTTATTGAATATGGTATGTGTTCTCCTTATGGTGGACAACCAGCAGGTGCATTCTTAGCAGGATCTGATTGTACAGGTCCAGCGAGTACATCGTTCTTTGCTGCTACTACTACTATTACTATTCCAGCAGGTACTGCGACTGCCATTTGGGAGTCTACAGGAGATAACTACGGAGAAATAGCATTTGATATATATGCCCCAGACGGAACTTTATTATTGTCCGTTGGAACGGGTGAAGGATCACCGGGATTACTTCCTGTGACCAATTGTCTGTAATAATTTTTTTGAATTACAATGTTAAGGGAGTCACGCTTCAGCGTGACTCCTTTTTTTTGTATTATTGACCTAGAAATCATTATCGGTTTTTAAATTCAATAATTATGTCGTCCCAAAGATTACTTCTCCTTTTATCTTTATTTTTTATCTGCATTCAGTGTAAAGAGAACAACGATGGTGACCCTAATAAGGAAGGTCCAGATCAGCAGAATAAAGAGATACAATACTTGTTTGAGAAAATTGAAAATTCTCAATCTAAATTGGTATTCAATAATGAGATCAAACATGATTTCCTTTCTAAATCCAATCTATTTGATTTTGATTTTTTCTACAATGGAGCAGGAGTTGGGGTTGAAGACATCAATAATGACGGATTAAAGGATGTTTTCTTTTGTGGTAATCAGGTGCCAAATAGATTGTTCTTGAATAAAGGAAACATGGTCTTTGAGGATATTACTGAAACCGCAAATATCAACACGAACAAAAACTGGTCAAACGGAGTTTCGTTTGCAGATGTGAATCAAGATGGTTGGATAGATATTTACGTATCTCAAGGTGGTCCGCACTCAAGAGATAAAAGAGAAAATCTGTTATTTATCAACCAAAAAGATAACACCTTCAAAGAAGAAGCTAAGGCATATGGTCTAGCCGATAATTCAATCAGTACTCAATCTGCTTTTTTTGATTTTGATAAGGACGGAGACTTAGATTGTATCGTCATGAACGAAAGTGAATTCTATGGTTTTGATCCACAAACCTTTGTCAGTATCAACAAGAAAAAGGAATCTTTAAAGAAGAGTTCTAGCCATTTCTATGAAAATAGAAACGGAAAATTTGCAAATGCTACAGAGAAGGTGGGAATGCTGAAAGCTTCGTTCGGATTAGGTCTGTGTATTGCCGACATTAATAATGATAGTTGGCCTGATATTTACATTGCCAATGATTATTATATTCCTGATGCCATGTACATTTCCAACAAGAACAAAACCTTCACGGATCAAATTAATCAGAATACAAAACAGGTTTCATTCTACGGTATGGGAGTTGATATTGCGGATATCAATAACGACAATCTCGATGATATTTTTGTGTTGGATATGGCATCTCAGGATCATATTAGATCGAAAACTCTAATGGCATCAATGAACGTTCCGCAGTTTAACTTGTTGAATAGTCTTAATTATCAAACCCAGTATATGTATAATTCCCTGCAATTGAATTTAGGGAATAACAAATATCATAATGTGAGTCAGTATACCGGACTGGCAAAAACAGACTGGAGTTGGGCAGGACTGATATTTGATGCAGATCTCGATGAAAATGAAGATATCTATGTGACCAATGGGTATAGAAGATACGGACTAGATAACGATATCAAGCAAGAAATACTGGCCACAAAAAGAAAGTACAACGGAAATGTTCCTCTTGAGGTTAAAGAGCAGATCTATAATAAACTTCCTTCAGAAAAATTACCAAATATCCTGTATAAGAATAATGGAGACTTAAAATTCAAGGACATTACTTATTTGTCTGGATTGAACGAATATTCATTCTCTAATGGAGCTGCTTATGCCGACCTTGATAATGATGGGGATCTGGACCTTGTTGTGAATAACATGGATAGTGAATCTTTCCTTTTTAAGAACCTTAGTGTAGAACAAAAAAGAGGAAACTTCTTAAAAGTAGTACCAAGGGGTGAACTTTCTGAGAGTTTCGTTAAGGTGTCTGTTCATTATAATGGCAAGTCTAAAGTAAAGGAATCAAGAAGGGTGAGTGGGTATATGTCTTCTGTTGATAATGATTTGTTCTTCGGATTAGGAGAGTCAAGTACGATAGACACTGTTAAAGTTCAATGGCCATCTGGAAAATATCAGGAATTGTATAATGTGAAGTCGAATAGTACGCTCAAAATTGCTGAATCAGAAGCCAAAGCCAAGAGATCTTCCTCAGACCAGATGAGAACTCTATACTCTGAAACGAATAATATCGTTCCTTTTGATCATAAAGAGAATGGTTTTAACGATTTCAAAAAAGAGGTACTTTTACCATACAAACAATCTACTCAAGGTCCGTTTATTTCAACTGGAGATGTGAATGGTGATGGATTGGATGATGTGTATGTGGGAGGAGCGCATAATCAGGCAGGAGGATTATTTATCAATACCGGTTCTTCTTATCGACAAAAACAAATAGCTGCATTTTCAGAAGATTCAAAGCATGAAGACATGGAATCTTTATTCTTTGATGCAGATAATGATGGAGATCAAGATCTTTATGTTGTCAGCGGTGGAAGTGAGTTCAGAGATTCTGATCCAAGATTAAGAGACCGTTTGTATTTGAACGATGGTAAAGGAAATTTCACCAAAGAGGTTTCCTCTGGAATTGAAGACTTTTCTTTTAGTGGAAAAACCATCAGTAAAATAGATTTTGATAAGGATGGTGATATTGATCTGTTGGTTGGAAATAGAATTGTTCCTCAGAACTACCCAATTTCTGTTCCTTCGATTGTATATGAGAATAACAACGGGAAATTTACCAATGTAACCAATAGAGTATGTGCTAACCTATCCAATTTCGGAATCATTAATAAGATCATTACATCCGACATCAATAATGATGGGTGGCAAGATTTTATTGCTGTAGGAGAATGGACTCATGTAGGAATATTCCTTAATGAAAAAGGAGTGTTTAAAGATATTTCAGAAAAGAGTAAGCTCAATGAAGAAAAGGGATGGTGGTTTAACATTACGGAAACAGATGTAAATAAAGACGGTTTAAAAGATTATGTTGTGGGTAATGTAGGGTCTAATATCAAATTCAAGGTTAAAAAAGATAAAACCTTAAGAATCTATGCCGACGATTTTGATAACTCTGGAACCTTAGACGTTGTATTGAGTCAACAATACAATGGAATTTTTGTTCCATCAAGAGGAAAAGAATGCTCAACTCAACAAATGCCATTTATCTCTCAAAAGATTCCAACATATGGTGAATTTGCAAGATATTCTTTGGAAGATATTTATGGAGACCGCATTTTTTCTGCTTATCAAAAAGAGGTGAATCAATTTAAATCTTTAGTATTGATCAATCAAGGAGAAGGTGTTTTCAAGAAGAGTGTTTTGCCTTTTATGGCGCAAACAATGCCTATCATAGATGCGGATGGATTAGACATCAATAAAGATGGTTATGAAGATCTTGTGGTTGTAGGTAATATTTACAATACGGAAGTAGAAACGCCAAGATTGGATAACAATTATGCCTTGATTCTAGTGTCCAATCAGAAAGATAATTATTCTGTGATCAGTCCTCAAGATTCTGGATTATATACCGAAGGAAATATCAAATCTGTCAAAGTAATCGAAGATAAGATTTTAATGACTTCCAATAATGGAAGTACCAAGACCTTTAGCTTGAATAAATAAAACCTTTTACTTTTTAAATTTTTCTAAAGCTTTTTTGGTAAAATCCGATAGGGCTAATTTCCCAGAGATCTCTGCTCTTTCCGTAAGAAGATCTCCCCAATGGTCGGTTCCTTCCCAAAGGACTTTTTTCATTTGAGATAAGGCATCAGGATTATAGGAAGCTAATTTGTTGGCTAAAACATCAATTTCCGCATCCATTTCGTCTGCAGATTCAAAGACTCTGGCGTAAAGACCTTTCTCCTTGGCCCAATAGGCGTTTTTCCATTCTGAAGCAGCTAAAGTAAGTTCGGCTAAACCACTCACTCCAATTTTGCGCTCTACTGTGGGAGCGATTACAAATGGACCGATTCCAATGGTAAACTCAGATAATTTGATTGAGGCGTGCTCAGTGGCGAATACATAATCACAGGCAGAAGCCAGGCCAACTCCACCACCAACAGCTTTTCCTTGGATTCTTCCAATGATGAGTTTTGAACATCTCCTCATGGCATTGATCACATTCGCAAAACCAGAGAAAAAAGCCTTTCCTTCTTCAAGGTTGGAAATTGATACCAGTTCATCAAAGGAGGCACCCGCGCAAAAAGCTCTGTTTCCCTCTGATCTAAGTACAATTATTGATACTTCATCATTCTCTGAAAGAGAATACAGTTCTCTGGTCAATCTATCTAATAAAGTACTTGGAAATGAATTTGATGCTGGGTGACTAAATTCTACAGTAGCTACGCCACTTGAAATTTGAGTATATAAACTTCCTTCAGTTGAAGACATAGTTAAGATTTTAGGTAAAATTACACCTTTTCAGCCAATGGTAAAAAAGTCCTTCTGAATTTGATTACAAGAGGAAACCCACGTGCTGCAATCCATAAAACAAATGTATACCAAACTCCATAGAGCTTAAGATCAAATTCATCGAAGATAAGTAGAGCAGGAATAAAGATCAAGAATGTTGAAACTAGCAATAGATTTCGCAGATAAGCGGTTAGTCCCATCCCTTTAAACATTCCATCGTAGATAAAGGTAATAGAACACAAAGGCTGCATGATCAAAATGATCCAAAATACTTCTTCAAATCTGTCTAATACTTCTTTGTCTTTGATAAAGAGTAATCCCATATAATCATACAAAAGAAAACCTACGACTGTAAGACCTACTCCTACTAAAAAACCATACTTCATTAATTTCTTCCCGAGCTCTATCAAGGTATCGTATTCTTTTGCTCCCAACAATCGACCTGATAAAATATTTCCTGCGCTAGAGTAGCCATCAATAAAAAAGGCTCCAAAGAACCAGATCTGAATTCCGATTCCGTATGCAGCTAGCGCATCTGTTCCATAGCTAGTAGCTCGATAAACAGCAAATATCAAAGCGGCATTCAAAGCAACGGTTCTTAAAAATAGATCGAAAACCATTTTTACTAATCTCGGTATTTCCTTATTAAACGGAAAAACGACTTTTAATTTAAAGTCAGTTCTTTTAAGAAGGTATATCGTAGATGCTATTGCCATACTTACTTGAGAGATAACACTGGCATAGGCGGCACCTTTGATATGCATGGCTGGAATGACCCCATTAATTCCATAAACTAGTATCCAATCTAAGGCAATATTCATAAGTGCACCTAGAATTGCTATAATCATTGGATGAAAGGTGTTTTGTAAGCCTCTAAATGTCCCAAATACGGCAAATACATACAGGGTAAAAGGAAGTCCGAATACGCGAATTTGATAATACTCAACCGAATAGTCAAGTACAATACCCTCAGCACCGTAAAGTTGGAAAATATGATCAGCAAAAGGGTATGTAAGACCCACAATGAGAATTCCAATGCTTACAACAATAAGAATAGCTTGAGCAGGAAGTGTTTTAACTTCGTCTAGTTTATCGGCTCCCAAATATTGGGAAACAATTGAAGAGACCGCGCTTCTTACTTGGGCAAAGACCCAAATCAGCATGGATAGAAATGAGCCTACAATGGCAACTGCACCTAAACTTTCTTTCGCTTGAAAAGCCATATTTCCAATCACGGCAGTATCTGTTATGGAGATAAATGGTTCAGCAATTCCGGCGATCAAAGCAGGGATTGCAATGTGATTGATTCGTCTTAAACTTATATTGGTTTTCAAGCTCGGTAATTGAATTGCAAATTTACATATATGCTCTAGTTCACGGACTATGCTAAGTCATAAAAAAATGTACCTTTGTGTATAACCAAACATCTCGATCATGAAACATATTTTAGTTCCGATTGGATCTTCAGAGAATGCCTCAAATACTTTACAGTATGCAATAGATCTTGCAACCGAGTTCGATTCAAAAGTATTTGTCTTTAGAGCGTACAAGAGTATTTCAGTAACCGGGGCTATGTTTAAAGTAGACGAGTTTATGGAAAGAGAAACTCGTTTGTATTTACGTTCTATGGTGAACTCTGTGAATCACAAGAATGTTGAGATCAAGATTGCTGCAGCTAAAGGAGCTGTGGTTGAAAGCATTCAAACGATTAATAAAGAAGTAGGAATAGATTTGGTCGTTGTGGGTCCAAAATCTAATTCTATTAGAGATGAGGTTTTCCTAGGAAGTACCTCTGGAAGTATTGTTAAGCAAACAGATATTCCTGTTTTGGTTGTTCCTGAGGGGTATGAGTTCAAACCTTTCAAGAAGGCACTTACAGCGTTTAAGTCGGGTGTTCTAAAGAAAAAGGGGATGTTGATTCCTCTTACAGATTTTATGGATAAATTTGGTACAAAAGCAAATTTGTTATTGGTGAAAACCCCTGATTATTTGGAAGAGGACCTTACTATTTCAGAAGATTTAAAGGCGATACAGAATAATCTAACAACAACTGAAAATGTAAATATCTTTCAAGGAGTCTTAGAGCATTTTCAATCCAATGATCCAGATCTTTTGTGCGTATTTAGACGAAAGAGAGGATTCTTTGAAAAACTAATGGGGAAGAATGCTGTATTGAAATCTGATTTCCATACAACAATACCTCTGTTAGTTCTTTGTGGCAGACAATAAGACCACAATAAATCCTATACTTTGGGGATGTAGCTCAGCTGGCTAGAGCGTTTGACTGGCAGTCAAAAGGTCGTGGGTTCGAGTCCCATCTTCTCCACACATATTCTTAAAGCAATGATCGATTTTCTAAAGCAGTTTTTGGATTGTTGTTTTTTTGATTTTGATGGGATGAGAACTTGCCTGTTGCAGGCAGGGTTTATCCTGAGCTTGTCGTAGGAAGTCCCATATTTTCCACAAATGTTCTTGTAAAAAAAATCCGCCATAGGCGGATTTTAAGACAAAGAATAAGAATATAAAGTGCAACCTTTATATAGATATCAAACAATTATGTTTTTGTTTAGTTGAATATATAATCGATTAGGTTCAAAAGAATTTTACTACCATCAATATTTGTATAGTCTAGTTTTACAAAGCCATATTTAGGATTGAAAAAGGCTTTTAAAGAACTCTCTCCAATTTCACTTTTTGCTTCAGATTCAATAACAAAGCAATCTAGTTTTCCCAGTTCTGTTTCTAAGGTTTTATAATCGATGATCTTATAATTCATTTGATTGCGGATGGTTCCTTCCCATAGAGCCCACCTTTCATCTTGATAGCCATTTCCTATGACTAGATCCCATTCCCATTCGTTCCCAACTTCAAAGGGAGCTTTTATATATGGAAAAGGATTCAACTCTAATATCTTGAATAAGTCTTCTCGAGGAGGGTGTATCCATATATTAGATTCGTTTTCTATGGCTCCAGACATTGAGAAAGGTTCTCCCTCTTTATAAGTGTATGAAAGGGCAGTCTGATTGTAATCTGGAACATATTTAGCCATAGGATTCCCTTTCAAGACTCCTATGATCATATTCTGAATCACAGTTCCGTCCTTTGAGTCCGCATCTGTGAATTCCCAAGTATTATCTTCTTTATTTATCGTAAAGGATTGTAATTTCCCTTCAGGAGAAGAATACGAAAAGTCGTAGATAAATTTAGATCCTGGTTTGAATATTTTATTGTTCCAATTGTATTTGTCGTCACTCTCAACGGATACGTCAAATTTCTCTACAAGAATATTATTTGAGTTGGCAACGAGATCGTATTTGACCACTTTTACTGTGTCCTTTGAGTTACAACTAGTAGCAATAAGAGACATGGCAAATAGATATAGTAGGTACTTTTTTATTTTCATGATGTTGACTTTTATTGGGTGCAAGATGCAACAGCAATGAGAATAAAGAAGTTAATCAGCGTTAACGAATGTTAAACGCAATTAAAAGGGTAATTCTTCGGGTTCTTTGAATGAAGAAGCAGGATCAAAGATCTCTTTTATGATTTCTTTGATCTTGCTCACTGCCATTTCGATCCGTTCATGATTCACAGTATAATCCCGTCCGCCACGTTTTTCTGAAAAGTTCACTTTTAAGAATCCACTTTTCAGATTACGTAGTGAATAGATTCCTGCTTCTATCACTTGATCTTTTTCAAGCGCATAGTTATTAGAATAGAGCAATGAATAAAGCATGACTTGTATTGCTTTTTCAAATTTATAATCATTAATATCCAGAAACTTCAAATTACTTGCTTCTACGAAACCAGTTTTGTAATCTACAATTCTTACGGTTCCGTTGAATTCATCAATTCTATCTACGATTCCTTTGATCTTTATAGGGAAATTAATGCCCTCGATCTTTAGTTCAGTGCTTAATTTCTGTTCTGTAGCGATAATCTTGATTTGATTTCCTCTATTTAAACTTTCTATTTCAAGATTTAGAAAGCGTTCGACATACTTTTTAGCGACTTCAAAAATGAGTCTGTTCTTTCCCGTTTTATAATCACCATTTAAGAAATGTTTCTTAAAAAATTTACCCACTAAAGGGTTTACCTTCTTTTTCATGTCTCTGACTTCTTCTAATTTCAGAAACTTGTTTTCGTAGGGGGTATAAAGTTCATCTAGAGTGTCGTGAACAACATTTCCTAATGTATTGGCAGCAATGGTTTCCTCTACTTCGTCGGTTTGATAAACGCCTAATATGCGTTCTTTATAGAATTCTACTGGGTTGTATAAATACTTTCCAACCGCCGATGGTGAAATTCCTTTTGAAGCAATTTTCTCAAGTTTTTCCAGGACATCTGTATCCTTAGATACCTTATGTAGCTCTCTTTTTTTGGTATCTACCTTCTGATTGATTGTTACTTGTTTTAAGTCAGTTCTCATCATCTCTAGTTGAGTGATGAATCTACTTTTTTCACCGTTTCCAAAGGTGTCGTTCTCTGTGTTATAAAGTAGATAAATATTTCTTGCTCTTTGAAGAAGTCTAAAGAAATGATAAGAGAAAATAGCATCTTTTTCACGGTAAGTAGGTAATCCAAATTCGACCTTAATATCAAAGGGGATAAAACTATTTTGAGTATTGTTGGAAGGTACAATTCCTTCGTTTACTGAGGTGATGATGACGTTTTCAAAATCTAAGACCCTCGTCTCTAACATCCCCATTAATTGCAATCCTTTTAAAGGTTCTCCCTGAAAAGAGAGCTTTTCTGCAGCTAATACCCGTTTATAGAAATGAAATAAGGTTTTAATGTCTTGAAAATACCCATAGGATTGATGTAAGTTCTTCAGTTGTGTAAAAGCGGTATGAAACCTGAATAGATATTCTCTTTCCAAACTTGATACTTTAGACCTTACTGCGTCAATGAAATCTAATATTCGATCAATGAAATTATTAATGGATTCATAGGGTTCAAATAAATTAAGAATTGATTCCGATAATTGCTGGGGAAGATTGGCGGCATAATCTTTCAGACTTTCTATTGAGATAAAAGACCTGTTTTCAGAAGAAATCCTATCCTGAATATCAAGAATGAAATTGGCATCTGTTTCCTCAATAAGCTGAAACATCAGAGGGTTTTTAAAAACCTTTAGAATATCCTTATAATAAAATTCGTTACTCTTTTCCTTTTGAAGTTTTTCCTGAGTGATAAATAATTGAAATATGGAAATGATGAAATTTGACGCTGGAATATTCTGTAAAGGGAATCCCATTGTGATATTAATAGCGTCCACCTTTTTTGGAATAGAGTTAAGAGCTACTGAAAGCAATGACTCATCTCCAAGTACAAGTGCTGTATTGCTAAAACTAGGAAGATCCTCCAACAACTGACCAGCATATTTTAGTTGAGTAACGTTTTTCGCAGTTCCGATGATTTTAATATTCTTAGAATTCTCAAAATAAGAACTTGGAATTTTGAGCTCGTGATCATGGTAATAATTCCATTCCTTTACATACTTTCTAATAAAGGTTCCTGCAGAGTGATTGCTCTCTAAAAGTGACTTATCAATATCCCAATAGATATCCGTATTTCCTCTTATCAAAAATGTTTGAATAATATCCTCTTCTGCTTTGTTTAAAGCGTTGAAACCAATAAAAAAGAAATGAGTGGAAGGGAATTCATCCAAATAATCATGTGCTTTTTTAGCAGCTTCTCTGTAAATCAATCCTTGATAGCCTATCTTCTTTGTGATGAGGTGTTCGTGTAGTTGTTGATAATAAACTCCAAGTTTCTCCATGAACCCGAAATGGTCCTTAACGAGATCGGTTTCTTTGAATTCACCTTTTACAGACCATTTTTTCAGACGTTGAATATCCCTTAAATAGTTAAACAAGTCATCAGCATTAACTAGATATTGATCTACTTCATTAAAATCTTGCAAGGCTACAAAAGCCCATGAACAGAACTCGTCAAAAGAACTGGCTTGGTCCTCAATATTTTTATAAATATTATAGAAATGAAATAGAAGTTGAATCGAATCTACTTTCTGTATTTTTGAAATTCTTTGGGTTAACTTCTCTATAGTAATAATCTCTGGAAGGAAACCTTTGGAAAGTTTTCTTTTAAACTCATTTCTAATAAAAACTGCGGCTCTTTGCGAAGGAACGATGAATATTGAATTCTCAAATGTTGAATGTGAGATCAATATATCATCAAGAGTATCAGAAATAAAGGTTCGCATATGTCTTGGCAGTTTTCTAACAACAAGGTACAAATTTGTACAGCGATTTTTTTAATATTGTTTAAAATTTAAGTCATGCAAGAAACCCTTCGAGTAGCTGCAATCCAAGCTAATTTAATCTGGGAAGAATCTCAATTAAATAGAAATAATTTTGAGGCATCTATGAATGATCTTCCAAGTGAGGTTGATCTTATTGTTCTGCCAGAAATGTTCTCTACAGGCTTTACTATGAAACCAGAAAAAGTGGCTGAAACCATGGATGGAGTTACAGTGCAATGGATGATTTCACAGTCAGAATCGAAGAAAGTTGCAATGGTGGGTAGTTTGGTTATTAAAGAAGGTTCTAACTACTATAATAGAGCCATTTTCGTTCACCCGAATGGAACCCTTGAGACTTACGACAAAAGACATGCATTTGGTTTGGCGGGTGAGGACGAAGAGTATACTACAGGGAAAGAAAAGTTGATCGTAAACTACAAAGGATGGAGAATTTGCCCTTTGATCTGTTATGATTTAAGATTCCCGGTTTGGTCTCGTTATAATGATGACTACGAAGTTTTGATATATATGGCCAATTGGCCTAAGCCTCGGATCATGGCTTGGGATTCATTATTAAAAGCTCGGGCTATAGAAAATATGAGTTATTGTATAGGAGTGAATAGGGTAGGTGCTGATGAGAACAATTACGAGTATATTGGTCACACCTCTGCATTTGATGTTTTAGGGCATCAGATAGGGGAGACTGAAGAAGGCAGAGAATCTTATTTTATAGCCGAGTTATCCATGTCGGACCTGTACAGCACAAGAAAGAAATTAAATTTCTTGAACGATAGAGATCAATTCGAGATTAAGCTTTGATATGATCTTTGATCACCTTTTCCGTTTCTTGTAATACCTTCTCAATATTAGCTTCCTTTAAAGAAATAGGCTCGAATGTTTCGATCTTAATGGCGTTGAACATTCCTAGCGGAAACTTACCGTATTTATAGACTTTCCAAGAATTATTGATAGCAATAGGAACGATATAAGCTTCCGGATTGTGTTTGATCATCATTTTTAATCCGTTAACCGAAAACTTCTTAGGTTGGCCTGTTCGGCTTCTAGTTCCCTCAGGAAAGATGGCTGCAGACCATTTATTGTCATGAATTCTTTTTCCAAAGGCCTCGAGCTCACTAAGAGCTTGTTTTGGATCTTTTCTATTAATCAGAGCAGCACCTCCATGGCGAAGGTTAAAGGAAACACTTGGAATTCCTTTTCCTAATTCTATTTTGGAAACAAATTTGGGATGATATTTACGCAGATGCCAGATCATCGGTGGAATATCAAACATACTTTGATGATTCGCTACGAAAATGATTGACGTTCCTTCCGGAATCTCATAATGCTTTTTAAAGCTTACTGTATTTCCTAAGATCAAAAGAGATTTCACTAGGAACCAGTTAAGATAATCTACAGTTACCTTGTGTGATTTATAGCCGAACTTAAGCCCGATCCATTGAAAGACGTGAAATATAAGTAGGATCAAAAAGAAAATGATCGCAAAAAGAGTTGAGAAGAGGTAACTGATATATTTCATGGTATAAAAAAACCTGAGGCCACTTAAGTGAACTCAGGGGAAGCCATAAGGTTTAATTTTATTTTATGCTGATGGCCAAATGTGCCAAGGAATTCTTGAAAGAACTAGAAGAAGAGCAATTCCATAGAAAATGGCAAAGGTCTTAAACTTCGCGTTCGACGCTTCTTTCTTCTTATGCTTAGACCAACCTACAGTGATCAGTACAATTGCAAGGATCATAGTGATAGGATGCTCAATAATCACAAATCTAGCATCTGAATTTCCCATTACATCTCCGTTAATGCTGCTTGCATAACCATTTCCAAAATAAAGTGCCAAACCGATTAATAATTGGATGTGAGAAAAGATCAGTGTAAATAAACCTACACGCAGATCTTTGCTAGCAAATTCCTTTTTTGAGCTAAGCCCAATGATTGCGTTAACAACAGCAAGAATTAAAATGGCAAGTACAAGGTAAGACCAGTAAGAGTGAATAGTTTTAATGAATTCCATAATGTTAGTTTTTAGTATTGTAAAAATACAAAAACCACCTCAATTGAGGTGGTTTTTTAAATCTATGTTCTTTTCGAATTAGAAGTTGTAACGAACTGTGAAGTTCCAAGTAGTTCCAAATCCGAAGAATACTTTGTTTCTTTGATCGATTCCTAAGTAAGTAGGATCTCCAGCATCTGCAAAGATGTTCGTTCTAGATTCTGCGATATACTCAGTTGCCCATAAGTTGTTTACGTTCAATCTTAAGTTTAATCTTGAGTCATCAGCAAGAGTAAATCTATAAGTCATACCCATGTCAGCCACAGAGTAACCTGGTAATTGTAAAGAACCTTGGTGACCAGCAGTATCAAAGTCTTCAGCGTTGATGTTTGCGTATAAGTTGTCAATGAAACGTTGGCTATAGTCAATACTAAAGTTTTCAGTAACATCTAAATCAAAACCTAATCTAGCAGTAAATTGAGCTGCATCTCCAACCTTTACATCGTCTAAGAATAACTCTACAGTCCCTACAGGAGTAGCGTTGTTATCGAAGGCAATACCCGTTGGGTTTCCTGCATATTCCCAGTTACCTACAGAAGTCATACCTACGATTCTGAAGTTATCAAGGATGTCGTAAGTGAAATCAACTTCAACTCCAGTGTGAACTTGCTCAACACCATTGATGTCTGCGTTTCCTGAACCGAATCCTACAGAGATAAATCTGTCTTTCCAGCTAGTTCTATATGCATTCACATTAGCTCTGAATTTCTCGCTTGTATATCCATATCCTAATTCGAAACCTAAGATCTTTTCGTTACGTGGATCTGGGTTAACATCGTTTCTGAAGTTTTGGAATACAGAGTCAAAGAATGGTTGCTTAGAGTAGTATCCAGCGTTACCAAATACGTTGTGATTCGCATCGATATTGTAATTGATTCCCCCTTTGATGTTTCCACCTAAGATGTTTTCCCATCCAGTTTCTCTCGCTGGATCTGAATCTAAGTAGTTGAAGTAATCAATTCTTTTAAATCCTTGTTGAGAGATTCCAGCTTGTACGAATAAAGAAACTCCGTCTTTTACATACTCTAACTGTCCGAATGCTCCAAACCATCTTACTTTACCATCGTTCCAGTAGTTGATTTTTTGCTCGCTATCAGTATCTCTAAATACATTCCATAAGCTTCCAAGATCTGAAGAATATTGTACAGTTTGAATCGCTAATGGGTTGTTGATGTCATCATTATCACGGTATCCATCAGCACCTAATAAGTTATCAACTCTTCTGTAGTGGATTCCAGTATATGAACGTAAGTCAATACCAAAGTCTAAAGATAAGTTCTCATTAATTTGAGTGTTGAAGTTAGATAATACTCCAAACCAGTTGTGAGAGTTTACAGAAGCTCTTCTAATAACACCGTTTCTTCTTTGTAATCCAGCAGGAAGATCAGTAGATCTTAACTCGTCATCGTTTACGATGAATTGTCCTGTAGTTGGGTCAACGTTGTTAGTAAATGAATATCCACTGCTAAAGTTACCTCCAACTCCAGAGTTAGCCTTTACGATCTCATCCCACTCTACGTATCCAGTAACTGGGTTTCTGAATCTGCTTGAACTAGCAAAGTTTCCACCTAAACGTCCGATGTCTCCAGTTCCACCTCCACGTCCGAAAGAAACGTATGCAGAAGTAGTTAAAGTAGAAGTTTCGTTTACATCCCAAGTCCAGTTTAATGAAGTAAGTGGCTTGTGGTAGAAGTTCTTTCTCCAGTTGAACTCAGTTCCGTTTAAGTAACCGTGGTTATAGTTATATTTCTTTCCGTAAGTTAAGTACTGTCCTAAAGTCGCCATGTTAAAGAAACTAGTTGTTCTTTGGTTGTGCGTTTGAGGAGCACCAGTTAACATGAATTGGAAATTGTGATCTCCTTTATCCCATCCCAATCCGATGAAATAGTTGTATCCTTCGAAACGAGTACCAGAAATGTATCCGTCTCCAGCAGTTCTACTTAATAAGAAAGAAGCTGCAAATCCGTTTTCATTCTGACCTGTGTTGTAAGAGAATACATTTTTGAAGTAACCATCGTTACCAACAGAAGAAGCAACAGCTCCACCCTCTTGTAAGTCAGTAGACTTTGTGATGATGTTGATAGTACCTCCAACAGAAGAGATTGCTAATTTAGAAGATCCAAGACCTCTTTGTACTTGCATAGCAGTAGTTACGTCTGATAAACCAGCCCAGTTAGACCAGTAAACTTGTCCGTTCTCCATGTCATTAACAGGTACACCATTAATCAATACCGCAGTGTTTCTTTGATCGAAACCACGAATGTTGATTCTAGCATCTCCAAATCCACCTCCAGATTTTGTAGCATATACAGAAGGAGTGTTGTTTAAAATTTCTGGAAATTCTTGAGAACCTAATTTCTCTTGAATTTCAGCAGCAGAAATCGTAGATTTTGCAACAGGAGTTTCTCTATCCTTCGCAATGTCAATAATTCCTTTGATTACAATCTCGTCTAAGACGTTACCAGCTTCTTCTAACTGGATAGTTCCTAAGTCTCCTGCTCCAGAGAAACTTACTTCCTTAGTTTTGTAACCCATAAAAGAAATCACAACAGTACCACTGTTTGATTTTGCAGAAAGAATGAACTTTCCATCAAAGTCAGTTTGAGTACCATTTGAAGTTCCCTTGATTACAACACTTGCACCAGGTAAACCTTCGTTTGATTCATCAACTATGGTACCTGAAATTTTTGTCTGTCCAATTACTGTAGCAAAACAAAAGAATAATGCTACGAATAATAAGTGCTTAAAATTTTTCATTGTAGAATTTTATGTTATTAAATGCATTGCAAAAGTCCTGTATAAAACATTGCGGTATGTTAACTTAATGTTAAGCTTTAACAGAACTTTAACGATTTTAAATGTAGTATTTTTCAGCCTAATACTCTGTAAAAGAGTAGGCTATATTGCCTTTTTTTTATTAACAAATTGTGAAAAGGCTATTAATTCAAAAATAAATCGGCTAATTAGTCGTTCGTTAACAGCTTTTTTGCCAATTCTTTTCCTAATTCTACCCCAAATTGATCGTAACTGAAGATGTTCCAAATGACTCCCTGTACAAATATTTTATGCTCATACATAGAAATAAGCATTCCCAGGGATTCAGGTGTCAGCTTAGAAAACAGTAGTGCGTTGCTTGGCCTATTTCCCTCAAAAACTTTAAAGGGTAATAAAGTTGCAATCTTGTCCATATTTCCGCTTGACTTCAATTCTAGATGAACTTGTTCTTTGGTTTTACCAAATGCTAAGGCGTCCATTTGAGCATAGTAATTCGCCATTAGTTTTTTGTGATGATCGGTAAGACCATATAAAGATTCCTCGTACCCTATGAAATCTGCTGGAATCAGTTTAGTTCCTTGATGTACTAATTGCATAAAAGCATGTTGCATATTAGTACCAGTGCTTCCCCATACGATGGTACCAGTTTGATAGTCAATTGGGTTTCCATCTCTATCAACACCTTTTCCATTACTTTCCATGATGGCTTGTTGAAGATAAGGTGACAATTTAGTAAGGTATTGAGTATATGGTAAGATAGCTTCTGATTCTGCCTTATAAAAATTGTTATACCAAATGCTTAAAAGTGCAAGAATAACAGGGATATTTTGATCGAAATCAGTTTCTCTAAAGTGTAGATCCATTTTTTCTGCACCATCTAAAAGCGCTCTGTAATTATCAAACCCAACGGATAAGCTTATGGAGAGTCCGACTGCCGACCATAAAGAGAAACGTCCTCCCACCCAGTTCCACATTGGAAATACATTTTTAGGATCAATCCCAAAAGCGTCTATCGCATCCAAGTTTGTTGAGACAGCTACAAAATGCTTAGCAATATCAAATTGAGATGCAGTTTTTAAGAACCAGTTTTTAATGGTATTCGCATTGGTGATGGTCTCTTGAGTAGTAAACGTCTTTGAAACAATCACAAAAAGCGTGGTCTCAGGATTCAGTTTCTTTAATATTTCCGAGACATGATCCCCATCAATATTCGAAACAAAATGGGTATTCAAATGATTTTTATAGAACTGAAGAGATTCAACAACCATATCTGGCCCAAGATCTGATCCTCCGATACCTATATTCACCACATCTGTGATCTTTTTACCTGTGTATCCTTTCCATTCACCGGAGATCACTTTATTGGAAAAAATTCTAATTTTCCTTAGAGTTTTCTTTATATGTGGTTTGATGTCTTTTCCATCAACAAGAATAGGGTCTTCAGAATTAGATCTTAATGCAGTATGCAGTACAGCTCTTTCCTCTGTCGCGTTGATAATGTCTCCACCGAAATATTTTTCAATTGCATCTTTAAGCTCCAATTCATTGGCTAGTTCAACCAACAGGCTCATTGTTTCTTCCGTGATCCTATTTTTTGAATAGTCTAGGTTTAAGCCATTATGTTCAAGGGAAAATTTTTCCTTTCTATTCGAATCCGCGGCAAAGGCAGATTGGATAGAAAACGAGTTCATATTCTCAAAATGAGCGCTTAATTTTTTCCAGGCTTCAGTTTGTGTTGGATTGTTGTTCAGTAACGACATGTTCAGTTAGTTTTGTGCGATGATTTCTTCCGATTCTAAATAAGGAATCGCATCAAGTTGTTTTTTTAAGGGCTCGACAAATTTAAAATATCCGGGTTTCAAGCTCTTTTTTAAAGGTTTTGCAGAAGGGAGTTTTTGTTTGAAAGGATCTACTTGACGACCATATTTCCAGAATCTATAACATACATGGGGCCCGCTAGTATTTCCAGTCATTCCTACCCAGCCAATAATATCTCCCTGTTTTACATATTGTCCTTTACTCACTTTTCTTCTTCTCATGTGAAGATATTGAGTAGAATATATATTATTGTGTCTGATCTTTACGTAGTTCCCGTTTCCACCTCGTTTGGCAGATTCTGTCACGGTTCCACTTGCAGTAGCCATAATGGGTGTGCCTACAGGCGCAGCAAAATCGGTTCCCTTATGAGGTCTTACCTTATTTCCGTACAAAGCGATCCTTCTTCTCAAATTGTAACGAGACGAAATCCTGTATTGAAATTTTATCGGGGATCTTAAAAACTGACTACGAAGCATATTTCCTTCCTCGTCATAGTATTCAGGAATTCCCTTTATGGTATCTGCAATATATCTATAAGCGTACAGATCTTTTCTATTGTGATTGAATAAGGCGGCCTTTACTTTTCCATAACCGACAAAGACAGTATCATCAATAAATTTTTCTTCAAATATCAATTTGAATTTATCTCCTTTTTGAAGTTTATAGAAATCTAAGGTCCAAGCATAAATATCGGCAACATCATAGGTTAAACTAGGGTATAAGTGCAGACTGTCCATGGCTTCTGATAGGGAAGAATAAATCTCTCCAGAAACTTCTCTTTCTACTACCTTGATAGGTTTTCTATATTTAAAAGCTGTAATAATAGAGTCTCTGAAATCAACAACCGTAGCAACAGATTTACTATCCTTATATATAAAAACCTGTGCTTTTTCTGTTGAATCCTTTTTTGCTAGGATCATATAAGGTTTACCAGCACGAACTCTTCTTACGTCAAATGTATCTTTAATTGTTCTAGCAATTTTATTGATCTTCGGATAAAAAACATGATGACGGTCTAAGATAATCCCGAAACTTTCACCATTTCTGATGGTATCATTGACAACTTTATAGTCGTTCAATCTATATCCAAATTCAAAGATTTCTTTGGGAGGTTCTTTTTTCTTTACGATTACAGGGTCTACATCTTTTTCCTTGTCTTCACCACAAGAGATCAATAGTGCTGCACATAATATCAGGAAGACTATTTTCTTCAACAGAATTTCTTTTTAACCTTGTTATCGCCGTAAAAATACAATTTAACCATGATTATGCAATGGAAAACCATTGTATAATCTGACGATTTGAAAACCAATAAATTATAGTTCATTTGATAAAATTCACTATACGGTTTTCAATAGTCAGGGTTAAACCCTGATAAAATATTGCTCGACTATATTTTCATCAATTATTCATTGAGAAAATGAATAATTAGGGTTTAATCAAATATGATCTTGAAGGAATTAGCCAATCCTTTAAACGATTTTAATTCGGCTCTCAAGGAACCAACGGCTAAAGAAGCTTTTAATTTTATTGGGATCTTATTTTTATCTGAAGTCACCCAAATAGTAACGCTTTCACTTTCCTTAAATACTCTCCCAGCCTGAACTAAAGGTCTAAATTTTAAGGTTTTGATTTTCCCAAATCGGGTTTTCATAATTTCAGTACCCAAGTATTTTAATTTGAAAGGAAAGGTTTTAGAATCAAAGAACATATCTAATGCGATCTCATCTCCAGCTTTTAAAGTATCTGTTCTTACATTTCTAAGGAAGTAGAAAGAAGAGATCATGTCTTGAACATCTTTGATCTCAACATTTTTTACAGTTTTATGCTTGTAGTCCTCAACTCTTGCTATTTTCTTTTGGTGATCAAATTTTGTGTCTCTTTTGATCGTA
>CAZDKB010000024.1:25760-28631 GCA_964505885.1 uncultured Flavobacterium sp. | reverse complement strand
CATCGCCATCAGACACAAAATGTTCCTCTCTCACTCTTATGACCATAGAGTAGTGAATGGAGCCTTAGGAGGAATGTTCATTAAGAGTCTGAAAGAAACCTTAGAATCTTGGGATGTAAATCAGGATTTTTAAAAGTAAAATATTCATATTCAAAGCCTTGGGATTCTCCAAGGCTTTTTTTAATTTTAACAAATTAGAAAGTAAAAATCATACTCTCTTATTTTTGGGTATATTTGACTTACACAATAAAATAATTATGAAAAGATTTATTGTTGCTCTGTTCATTATGATAGTGACTTCGGTTTCCGCGCAGGAGTCGGTTCTTCTAAGAGCAAACTATACCAAAGGTGATAAATACGAAATTACAATTGAGCAAACTCAGAACATGGGATTGCAAGGTGGTGTTAATATGACCCTCACCTTAGATATGACAGTTACGGATGTCTACAAGGATTCATTGATTTCTGAAGCAAAGATCACTTCGGTTAAAATGGATATGATGGATCAAGGGGGAACAGATATTGCTTATGACTCTTCACTACCTGATAGCGAATTGGGTGAAGGTGCTAAAATGATGAAGGCACAATTAGATCCGATGCTCAATACCTTATTGATTACCACAATGACAAAAAGAGGGAAGAATTTAGGGGTTGTCGTTGACCCTCCTAATACAATGATGAGTCAATTTGTGAATAACTCGAATGGAATTATTTTTCCTGAAGAAAAAGTTACAGTTGGATCAACTTGGGAGAATGAGAATAAGAACATGGGATTGGTTCTGACACAAGTTTACAGAGTAACTAAGATCGAAAACGGAACCATGTATGTTGATATTTCTGGATCCGTATCTGGTAAAGGTCAAGGAGACGTTATCGGTAGAACAGAAATAGACATAGAATCTGGAATTCAGAAAATCTTAGAGAATAGTGTTAGGGTGTCGGCCTTTGGTGCTGAAGTGACAGTAAGCTCAAAAGTGACTACTATCAGAAAATAATCAAAACTTACAATAAAATAAAAGCTCCATGAACTATGGGGTTTTTTTTATCGTTTTACTTATCATATTGACTCATTCACTGGTCAAATCGCAGCGTTAAATTATTTAAGATAATATTGGTATCAAGTTTGATAATTATAGCTTAGATTTAGTTGATGAAAATAACAAGTGTTAATCTGAACTACAATAAATTACTATGAAAAAATTTTGTTTTATCCTTCTGTTTTGCTTTTCTGTAATTGGATTCTCTCAAAGTGAGAACAGTCTGCTTTGGAAGATTTCTGGAAACGGACTAACCAAAGATTCTTATCTATTTGGAACCATGCACGTGAGTGAGAGAATCGCTTTCCATCTTGATGATGTCTTCTTTGAATCTTTAATGAAAGCAGATTTTGTGGCTTTAGAATCCAATCCTGAGTTATGGTTGGATCATTCATTTGATTCTGGAGAGCTTTTAGGGAATTTTGAAATTACGAATTCAACAGGTAGGAACTTCTACAATGGAGAGTTTCGATTTAACCCACCCAAGATTAGAGAGATGTCCATGTTTCTATCAAGAGAGCATTATATTTTAAATGGGATCTTGTATAGAACAGATCCTTTTATGCAGGATTTTCAGGAAGACACCTATTTGGATATGTTTATTTTTCAAAGTGGACATAAGTTTGATAAAAAGGTTGTTGGGCTGGAAGATATAGAACGTTCGTCAGATCTTGTGAAAAAGGCTACTAAGGGCAAATGGAGAAAGGATAACCCAGATCTATGGTTGCAAAAGATTATGAAAGAAAAGGACTTCTATAGTCTTATGGCGGATTCTTATAGAGAACGTAATATTCATTTATTAGATTCTTTGAACAAGGCAATCTATTCAGAATCCTACATGGAAAATATGTTATATATCCGTAACGAGGATATGGTAAAAGGAATAGACTCTATCGCTCGTTTGGGAAGTAGTTTTTCTGCCGTTGGTGCCGCCCACCTTGCAGGGAAAGAAGGGGTTATTCAAAAGTTACGTGATAGAGGATATACTGTAACTCCCTTATTGTCTGAAAAAACGGATAAGGGAAGAATCATAAAAGAGAAAATCGAGAACAAAGAGGCTAAAGTTACTTACACGGACAGAAAGAGTAGTGATGGATTCTTTAGAATTCAAGCACCTTCTAAGTTGTATGAGATGGGGTCCAAGGAGTTTACCATTTATTTGAGTCCGAATATTAGAAACGGAGCTTATCATACGGTGGCACGGATCAATAGAATGAATCAGTTCAAAGGAGAGATCAAATCTATTAATGATATTGATAAGATCTTATTTGAGAACATTCCAGGAAAGATTATTAGCAAGACGGAAATAACGAAAAATGGGTATCCAGGCTTGGATATCGTAAACAAAACAAAAATTGGAGATTTCCAGCGCTATCAGATCTTTTTGACTCCACTAGAAGTCATTGTTTTTAAAATGGCTGGTAAAAAGGATTACGTAATTCAAAGAGGAAATCAATTTTTTGAATCTATTCAACTTTCACAGCTCTCTGATGAGTTTGTAACTGTTTCACCTACATTTAAAGGTTTTGAGATTCAATTTCCAAAGTTTCATACGATTAATAATATCGACAAAAGGGGAAACCGTTTTTTACAAGCTTACGATTCTAAAAGAGATTATTATTTTGTGAAAGAGGTTGCTCTAAATGATCTTACTTATTTAGAGGAAGATGATTTTGAATTAAGTCGAATTCATGAGCGTTTTTATAAGAACATGAAATTAGAGTTTGATTCAGGTCGTTTTGAAGGGAAGGGTAAGTCCCGATACTATGTTTCTAAATCTAAGAATTCCAAGGAAGGATTAACTACTCATTTAAAGACGGTGATTCGTGGTGGT
>CAZDKB010000024.1:0-25750 GCA_964505885.1 uncultured Flavobacterium sp. | reverse complement strand
GGAAAAATAAGTCAGAGTGCTAATGAGCCTAAAGACTATTTTGGTTCTTTTAAGACTTCCCCACTTGCTTATGATAATGAAACTTTTGAAGTGAAGAAGGATACCAGTTTATTGTATTCTGTAAACACCATTCAAAAGCCGAGTTATGGTTACAGAAGTAATCGTAAATCCAAAAAATATAAATCCTATACTAGAAAGACGAATTATAGAACCAATTCAAATGAACGCATTGAAGTAACTGTGCGGAAATTTCATGATTGGAAATCCTTTCAGAATATTGATTCCCTTTGGAATGATAGACTGGAATATTTGACAAAACCATATTCTGGATACTCAAGCAATATTGCACTTTCATTCTTGGATGATGATAAACCAAAAAAGCCCAAGTTTAAGATCATCGGCAAAAAGAAAGAAAAAGATGCTTATGGAAATGAAACCTTAAGTTTTTACTTAAGAGATCATGATACCCTATCTCAAAGAGCCATCAAGATCAAAAAAGTATTGGCATATAATAGAGTTTTTACTTTAAAAACCTTAGTTGACCTCAGATATCCAGAGAGTAAGTTTGTGACTGAGTTCTATAAGTCTTTTCAGCCGGAAAAGCCAAAAGATGAAATAAAAGATCTCTTTAAGAGTAAGGTAGAATCCTTTGTGGAAGCTTATAAAAAAGGAGATAGCATTGCTATGGACGGATACACAAATGTAGATTTTGAAAAGGAAGATTCTGAATTATTGATCAAGCTATTGTCTGATGAAAAAGCTACAGCAAATCAACAGATCATCCAAGAGTATTTTATTGACCAATTAAGCGATGTTAAATCAGAAAGAGTGCAGAAGTTCTTAGATTATCTCTACAAAAAGTCCTTCCAGAATTCTGATAGTCAATTAGCAATATTAAGATCATTGGCAGGCGATAAAGATAAGAACTCGCTGAAAAGGTGGATGAAGCTTTTAGAAACAGATGTTCCTATTTCCTCCAAAAAATCAGATATCAACAGAGTCTTTGGAATTTTAAATGATTCAATAGAGATCAGTAAAGATCTTTTCCCAGATCTATTGTCCTATGCTGCTATTGATGAGTATAAAGAGCCGATCTACAAACTTCTTGCAACGGCAGTAGATAAGAAACTTATTGAACCTAAGAAGTATAAAAAGTACAAGGGTCAATTGGTTAGAGATGCTAGGATTGCTTTAAAACAGCAATTAAGCAAGACCTTGAAAAATAAGAAAAAGAGCATTTTGAATGAAAGAGTTTATTCGAACTCTTTTTCATCAACAGATAAAGCAGATCAGTTGGAGTATCTGACTAAACTGCTGGTTCCATTTAATAAAGATATAGAAATTCGAGACCTATTATCAAAAGTGAAATTTATTGATAATGTTGATATCAGGGCTACCTATATTTCTGAACGTGTGAAAGCAAAACTTGATGTTCCAGAAGAAATGATAAGAAGTGTAAGCGAAACCCATGAAGGGCACTATAGATTGTTTAGAAATCTTGAGAAGATCAAACGCGTGGATGTGTTACCCGAAGATCTGAGATCTAAACAACGAATTTATCAGTCTGATATTCTTTTTGATTTAGTTCTCACAGAAAAGGATTCCTTAGAATTTGTAGGTATTAGAGAAGTCAAGCGCGATAATAAAGAGTATGAACTTTATTTCTACAAAGTCAAGAAACATTCAAAAAACAGTTATTCCTCTCCTAAATGGAAACTACATTTTGGAGCCTTTGAGAAAAAGAAAGAAGGCATCGCGAAAGAATCGACTTACGATGAGAACAATAAGTATATCGATCAAACAGAATCTATGGATAAACAGATGGATATTCACACAGAGCGATTTAGATTAAAAAAGCGAAAAAGAGTCAATGTCAGTGTAGATAGATCCGGTATGTATGGCTTTTATTAAAGAAGTGTTGAATCTCTATTCAGAGTGTGATCTTATATGTATCTTTATCAAAAAAGTAATTAACTAGAAATATGATAAAAATGAAGAAAGTTATTTCACTATTCGCTTTGTTGTGCGTAGTTAGCATACATGCTCAAACAGCTAAGTTGACATACAACGTGAAAAAAGGTGATAAGTATCAGATTGATTTGAAGATGAAGCAGAATTTGGCTCCGATCATGTCGATGGATTTAGGAATTGTTATGACTACCGAGACATTGAGTGTAAAAGATGGTAAGATTGAGAATAAATCGATGTTTGATAGAATGTATATGGAAATGAGCACTCAAGGAGAGAAAATAAATTACGACTCAGATAAAGATGATGAGGAATTAACAGAGGAAGAGAAAAAGATGAAAGCTGAAATTGCTCCAGCTATGGAAATGGTCGTTTATCAAACCATGGACATGTCAGGTAAGATATTAGAGCAAAAAACGGTGCCTGAGATGAAACAAGCGGATCAGATCTTAAACCAGAATCAGATTACGAGTATGGTGTATCCTAAAGAGGCAGTTAAAGTAGGTTCAACTTGGAGCTATACTCAAGATATGAGCGGTATGAAAATGAAAGCTAATTATAAAATAACAAGCATTACAGATACAGCGGTTTTTGCTGACATTACAGGTTCAATGGAAGGAGTAGCAGAAGCTAAAATAGGTGGAAAACTGGAGATTGATAGAGCCTCTGGTATGCCTACTAATGTAACGATGAGTATTAATATGGGGTCAGCTGCTATGGGAATGACAATGGATATTGAAATGACCGCCAAAAAGATGTAGACAATAAAGTTTAGATATAAAAAAAGCCTCGCATTCGCGAGGCTTTTTTTATATCTACGATAACTATGCTAGCATAGTTACTGGGTTTTCTAAATAGGTTCTTAGAGTTTGTAAGAACTGAGCACCTACAGCACCGTCTACGGTTCTATGATCGCATGCAAGTGTTACTTTCATTGTATTACCTACAACAATCTCTCCATTCTTTACAACAGGTTTCTCTACGATGGCTCCAACAGAAAGAATTGCTGAATTAGGTTGATTGATAATTGAAGTAAAGCTCTCAATTCCGAACATTCCTAAGTTAGAAACAGTAAATGTGCTTCCTTGCATTTCATCTGGA
This sequence comes from uncultured Flavobacterium sp., assembly GCA_964505885.1. Taxonomy (GTDB): domain Bacteria; phylum Bacteroidota; class Bacteroidia; order Flavobacteriales; family Flavobacteriaceae; genus Polaribacter. Next base: position 22,681 of record CAZDKB010000024.1, on the reverse strand, counting down.
GCGATTTTCTTGTTTCTTGCTTTACCAGCTAGATCTTTTACAGCGGCTCCAATTTGAGTTAGGCTTAGGGCATCTGTATGTTTAACTACAGGCACTACCAATCCTTCATCAACAGCTACAGCAACACCTACGTGAATATGACTGTGATAAAGTGTAGCGTTATCAGACCAAGAAGTATTTACTTGAGGATGCTTTTTCAATGCCATCGCGCAGGCTTTCACAACCATATCGTTAAAAGACACCTTGGTATCTGGGATCGAGTTGATCTGTTTTCTAGAAGCCATTGCATTTTCCATATCCACTTCAATATTCAAGTAGAAGTGTGGAGCGGAGAATTTAGAATTTCCAAGTGCTTTGGCAATCGCCTTTCTCATTTGAGAATTCTTCACCTCTGAAGTAGCTTCTTCACCAGCGACAGCGAAATTAGTTACAGGAGCTGGGCTTGCACTTGTTGCAGCCGGAGCAGATACTGGTGCAGCTTTAGCAGCAGGCGTGTAATTTTCTACATCTTTTTTCACGATTCTACCGTTATCACCCGTTCCTTTGATATCTGCTAAATTGATTCCTTTGTCTTTAGCGATCTTTTTTGCTAATGGAGAAGCGAAAATTCTTCCGTTTCCAACACCACCACTTTCAGTTGTAGTTGCTGCTGGAGTTTCTACAGCAGCTGGAGCAGCCTCAGTTTTTGGTGCCTCCTCTACAGGAGCAGCTTCAGTTCCTAAAGTTCCTGCTTTTTGAGCAGCTACTAGTCCAGCAACATCAGTTCCTTCTGGGCCAATAATCGCTAATAAGCTATCAACAGGAGCAGTTTCTCCTTCATTGATTCCTACAAATAATAAAGTTCCTTCATAAAATGATTCGAACTCCATAGTTGCTTTATCTGTTTCGATCTCTGCAAGAATATCTCCTTCTTCAACCTTATCACCTTCATTTTTCAACCAAGAAGCAACAGTTCCTTCCTCCATGGTGTCGCTCAATCTAGGCATGGTAATGATCTCTACACCTGCTGGTATAGCAGTAGATGCTGACGCTTCAGCTTTTGGAGCCTCAGCTTTTGGAGCTTCTTCTTTTACCTCTTCAGCAGGAGCTGAATCACCAGACAGTAATCCTGAGATATCTTCACCTTCCTCACCGATAATGGCTAATAAAGTATCCACCGGTGAAGTTTCACCTTCTTGAACACCAATGTGTAATAAGGTTCCTTCATTGAAGGATTCGAATTCCATGGTTGCTTTATCGGTCTCAATCTCTGCAAGAATATCACCTTCCTCAACTTTATCTCCTACTTGCTTTAACCATTTTGCCACAACACCTTCTTCCATGGTATCGCTTAATCTAGGCATGTTTACTACTATCGCCATAATTTATTTGATAAAAGGATAATCTTCTTGTTCATATACCATATCGTATAGCTGCTGAGTTTCTGGATATGGAGATTCTTCTGCGAATTTTTCACATTCTTTGACCATATCTTTCACCTCTTTATCCATCGCAGCAATTTCTTCGTCTGTTGCGTATTTTTTCTCTTTGATGATATCTAACACCTGAGTAATAGGATCTATCTTCTTGTATTCTTCTACTTCGTCTTTTGTTCTATAGTGTTGTGCGTCAGACATAGAGTGTCCTCTATAACGATAGGTCTTCATTTCTAAGAAAGTTGGACCTTCACCACGTCTTGCTCTTTGAATAGCTTCATCTACAGCTTCAGCTACCTTTACTGGATTCATTCCGTCTACAGGTCCACAAGGCATTTCGTAACCTAATCCGAGTTTCCAAATGTCTGTGTGGTTTGCTGTTCTTTCCACTGAAGTTCCCATGGCATAACCATTATTTTCAACGATAAAAATCACAGGTAATTTCCATAACATAGCCATGTTGAATGTTTCGTGAAGAGACCCCTGTCTTGCAGCACCATCTCCAAAGTAAGTTAAGGTTACTGCATCAGAACCTTTGTATTTGTCTCCAAACGCAATACCAGCTCCTAACGGAATTTGACCTCCTACAATTCCGTGACCACCATAAAAGCGATGTTCTTTCGAGAAAATATGCATAGAACCACCCATACCTTGTGAAGTACCTGTTGCTTTTCCATATAATTCTGCCATCACACGTTTTGGATCTTCTCCCATCCCAATTGGTTGAACGTGATTTCTGTATGCAGTGATCATTTTATCTTTGGTAAGATCCATTGCATGAAGAGATCCTGCTAACACTGCTTCCTGACCATTATATAAATGTAAAAAACCTCTTACTTTCTGCTGAATATATACTGAAGCTAACTTGTCTTCAAATTTTCTCCAAAACAGCATGTCCTTGTACCAATCCAGATAGGTTTGTTTGGTGACTTTTTTCATTCTTCTCGTTGTTTGTTATCGAATTATAAATGTACCCTTTTTTTGGGATAGCAAATACAAAAATAAACCTTTTCAATAGAATAAAAAAAGCGTGAATCGGGAAAATAAATACAACGTTTTCGTAAGCTAGATTACTTGTCTTTGGCTATGAGGATAACCGCTTTTGCACCGGTTGCAAGATTCCATTCATTTGAAGATATGACATTGCCGGAGTCATCATAAACCTTAAATCCTGCTGTATTTGGACCCGAGGTACCTTGATTCAATGCTACAAATGAAATCTTATTTAAACCGACTTCAAGCGGTAGGGTAAAACCTTGGTAGGCTCGTTTGAGCGTGATGTTTTTAATTACAGGAATGTCGTTGATCATAATTGTAACACGATCACCATCGGGAAATTGAAAATCTCTACAAATAATCCTCACATTTTTAGATTGAGTTCTAAAACTTCCCAAATCTTGATCTATAACAGGGTACGGAGCATTGATTTTTTTCCAAGAGTTTAAATAACGTTCTTCTGCAATCTTAGCTTGTGTTAAGATTCCTTTATTATCAATCTCTTGCTGTTTTCTCTTTTCGGCTAATTTTTTTTGTTGTTCAGCATTTGCCGTCTTAAATCCGTTTTTCCCTTTGTTTTCTAAGGCTTTAGGTTTCTTAACCACTTTAGCAGGGAGGGCCACAATTGCCTTCTTTTTGTCCTTTTTGTCAGGACCTGTACTTCCATCAACTTGGGCATAAATGCTCAAGGAGAAAGTAAATAATAAACAAGCGATTATGTATTTAAGTGATTGCAAATGTTCTAATCTTTAACGAACTATGGCACAAATATAATGCCGTTCCTCACTTATGTCGTTGTAAATATGTTAAAACTTACTAGAATTCAGTTATTTGATTGGAAAATTAAAATAGGTTTCTGGAAAGGGCTCTTCCTTTAAAGTGAAGTGCCACCATTCTTTTTCATAAGGCTTAAACCCAGCTTCCAACATGAGATTCCTCAAAAGGAGTCTGTTCGCTCTTTGTTCTTTATTGATCTGAGGATAATTTGGATGTGAAGCTGTTCCAAAAAAGTCCCATGTGCTTCCCATGTCTAATTCCTTGCCGGTTTTTTTATCAATTATCGTGAGGTCAACCGTACTTCCTCGTGTATGTCCCGATTTAGCAGCGATATACCCCAGTTCAAAAAGGTCTTCCTTTTTTACATTGGGATAATATTTTTGTTTGGTCAAGGTATCCCCCAGAACCTTAGCCCATCTCACAAAATGATCTACGGCTTGTTGAGGTCTGTAAGAATCATAGATTTTCAAACTTAATCCAAATTTTTTCAATTTTGTTTGGACCTCCTTTAATGCCTTGGCTGTAGGAATACTGACAATACAAGTGTCTTTTTGATAACCGTCTACTTTTTTACCGACGAAATTATCCGTAGTAATATATCTCAATTGGGTCTCAATACTTGGGTCGATAGAAGAGAGGTAGGTAAAGCCTTCGGGAAGTTTCTGTGAACAAGCTTGAAGTGAACAAGCGAGAAATGTGATGAGTAAAATTCTTTGCATGCCTTAAATATATTGAAAATACTAATTTTGTAGTCTATGAATGAATTAACATTAACAACACCTGCACTTCTATTTTCAGCAATTTCCTTAATCATGCTGGCATATACCAATCGTTTTTTAGCCTATGCTGCGGTCGTCAGAAATCTGCATTCTAAATATCAAGAGAGAAAAGATGATATGATCATTGAGCAGATCAGAAATCTTAGTATTCGATTACAGTTAACGCGGTGGATGCAAATCCTTGGTATTTCTAGTCTATTGCTTTGCGTTTTAACGATGTTCTTAATTTATGTTGATTTCCACAAATGGGCGGTCATCATTTTTGGAGTAGCCTTGCTTTTGTTGATTGCTTCTTTGGCATTGTTGATCAGAGAAATTCAGATATCAGTAGATGCTTTAAGTCTACATATTTCTGATATCAAGGAGCATTTGGGTAAAAAAAAATAAGAGCCGTTCTTTCGAACAGGCTCTTACCAAGTAAACTACTAAAACCAAGTATTAGTAATTGAATTAGAGTGAGCCAATCTAAGTCTTTACTAATTTTGTATAGGTTGATGATCGTAACTGAGCACTCTCTTCAACATCCAATTTTTATTTTCTAAAATCCACAGGTGTGTAAACTTTGCTTTCACTGTAGGTCTTGTTTTTCCATTTTCTCTTAGATAGAAATTATGATCTCCTTTTTGGATCGCACCATACAGGTTTCCATTTTCGTATAAAGGATAAACTTGTAGGCTATTATCTACCAATTTTCTCAAAGGTTTCACCTTTGGGTTTCCACAGATATTCTGTTTTACTGTCTTAAGGAAGGTTTCTTTTCCATTGGTAATCCCTCCAGTATCGTGATAGAACTCAAGATCTTCAGCAATTATACTGGTAAGATCTGAACTTTTACACTCGTTGAATGCAGAATCAAAAATGAGACTATCATTCTTCTTTAAGGTTTTAAATAGGTCTGAATTCATTGATTCTTGACTGCTACAGATCAATGATGCTATCATTGCAGTTAAGACGATCCAAGCTTTTATAATTACTTTCATAGCATTTAACTTTTAAAGATCTACATAATCAAAAGCCTCAGCTTGAAAGAACTTGTTTTCAAAAGAAACTTCGGTCTGAAATTCATTAACCTCGTTTGTGTCTTTTGGAAAGCTATCGTTTAATTGATAGGTTACCAAAAAGGTAACGATCCCTAAGATGACCTTGAAAGCATAACTTTCTCTAAAAAGATCCAATATTGTGTTCATAATTTTTTTGATTGGTTGGTTGCCTTTTTAAGACTCCTGCATTTGCAGGAGTCTTATTAAGATGTTCAATAAAGAACGTTTTGATTGATTGTCTGTATTTCGTTCTTGGCTTTTTGCCAAGGTAGATGGTTGATTATCTTCTTGAAACTCCACCTCCTGATGAAGTCTTCTTATTTACTTTTTTCGGACTTCCTTTGTATCGGATGTCTCCTCCGCTGCTAGCTCTTGCGTCAATAGATTCCGAAGCATGCACACTAATATCGGCTCCGCTACTCACTCTTGCATTCACGTCTTTAGATTCTAATCCGTAAGCGTGAACTGAACTTCCGCTGCTCGCACTTGTATCATGAGATTCTGCTCTACCACTAATCTTTAAATCAGATCCACTCGATGAACTTGAAGTCACATGTTTTGCTAATACCTCAATTCTCATGTCGGCACCACTACTAGTTCCTACTTCTAAGTCTTCGGCTCTTAATACTCCTTTTGAGACAGCATCACTTCCACTAGTTGCGATCAGTTCTTCAATATTTGTAACGGTTAAATGAACTTTTCTCGCTTTCGCTCTCCAGATATTACCATCTACATAGATTCTTAATTGATCCCCGCGAACTTCCGTCATGATATAATCGTGTAAGTTCTCATCTGCTTCTACGGTTAGAGATACTCTATCTCCTTGTTCGATGAATAGGTCGATTCCACTGCTTACTTTCACACGAGTAAATTCTGTATCGATCTTTCTCTTTTCAGTAATGACGTTTCTATTTCCGTCTATTCTGTTGAACATGTCTATTCCACATGAGCTAAATACCGCTGCTATGAAAAGGAACATGATTCCTTGTTTGATTGTTGTTTTCATGGTTTTATGTTTTTATTTATGTTCAAATGTCTATAAATAGACGCGTTATTTTAAATGAAGGTTACTCAACTGTATGATTTTTGTGCTGAATTGTTAATTGATGGTATCCAACGCATTATCTTCCTTAGGCTCTTCTTCAATTTCTTCCTGACAATCCTGGCAATCTAGCCCGTCATTAGTCATTAAGAAGTAGTGTTCTGCCATGTCTACATCAAACATGTTGTCTACATCATAATTACCATGCAAGAAACTTGCAGTATTCTCTTCAAAATATATCGTGGTATTCTCTGGAACATAAACTGTTACATTGATGCTTTCATCTTGGATAATCGACTTAAATTTCGATAAGAAGAAAGAGTTTAATACCAGAGTGTTTCCGGCTAATTCATACTTGTAATCTAAAGCTTCAGCATTTTTATTTGCCTTCAGTCTTGTTCTACCTTCAGATTTCTTTCTGATTCTAATTGAGAATTGATCGTCATCACTTTTCTTCACATTCACCTTTACATAACTCGAGTAAGTTTTTTCAACATCTCCATCAATTACTTCAATTCTTCTAGTGCTTCTTCTTAGGTATGAAGGTTCGTAAAGATTGGCGTCATTGTACATTTTGATCTTTAAAGTATCAGTACTTTGAACAAATAATTCTTTCGATTCGCTCGTGCTTCCATCATAGGCATGTGAAGTAGCTGTTTCAATGGTCGTAAATACTAGCATCAACAAGGCAATGATCCAAATTCCTAATAAGGATAGAGAAGTGGTCTTGCTAAATTGCTTCACATTGCTCGATAAGATTCTTAGTCCTAGGATGAATAGGATCAAGAAAGGAATACCAACTACGATAAATACACTTGTTGCTAATAACCAATGAGGTAACATGGCATCTTCCATAAATGGAGGAAGTTGAATGTACTCATCTCCGAGTCCGAAAATTTCAATACTTCCAACTGAGAAAATTCCGATTACAAATGAGATCAACACAGATGCTGATACGATGATTATGATGATTCCAATGAATTTACCAATGATTTTAAAGAATACCGTTATGATATTGCCCAACGTGTCTAGGAACTCCTGAAGACCCGATTTAGCCTTGGGCTTAGACTTTTTTTCGGCGCTAGAAAATTTGTCGGAAACGTTTTTTGCTCCTTCTTTAATATTCTCTTTTACCGAATTAAATTCTTCTCTTATTTTCTTTTCAATATTATTGATATTTACAGGCTCACCTTCCATCTGTAACTTTTCAGCAGTGGTTTTGGCTTCTGGTAATAATACCCAAAGAATGATATACAATAGGATACCAAATCCAGTAAATACTCCCGTTAAGATAAATGCCAATCTGATCCAGATCACATCAACGTCAAAGTAATGAGCCACACCTGCAGCTACACCTCCTAAGAACTTATCATCACCATCTCTAAATAGTTTTTTAGAGTTAGTAGACCTTCTTGTGTATTGGGTTGATTCTGTATAAGCTTCTTCACCTTCAGCATAATCTTCAGGCTCTCCCATGATCTTAATGATATCATCAATATCTTGTTCGTTAACTACCTGACGAGCATCAGTGATCTTTTCTGATAGAAGTTCGCTAATTCTCGCTTCGATATCAGAAATTATTTCGTTTTTCCCCTGTGGATCTTCACTTAAAGATCTAGCGATCGCATCCAAATACCTTCTCAATTTTTTGTAGGCATTCTCGTCGATATGGAAAAAATATCCTCCTAAATTTATATTTATCGTTTTATTCATTTTTCGTTGATTTTTTGCTCGTTACTTGGTTTACAGCGTTAATTAAGTTAGACCATGTTTTATCTAGTTCTTTTAAAAACATGCCCCCATTCTCTGTCAATACATAGTATTTTCTTGGTGGGCCTGAGGTAGATTCTTCCCATCTATAAGATAACAAGCCTGCGTTCTTTAAGCGAGTTAATAATGGATATATGGTTCCTTCTACCACAATCATTTCTGCACTTTTAAGCGTCGACAGAATTTCTGAAGTGTAAGCATCTCCATGCTGTAATATGGAGAGGATGCAATACTCCAGCACTCCTTTGCGCATTTGTGCTTTTGTGTTTTCTATTTTCATTTATGTTGTGGTTTGTTATTTAATGAATTTAATGGTGAAAGGATATCTGTAATCTTCACCTTTGTTTGCTTTGATAGCTGCAATAATGATCAATGCCAGGTAAATGAGTCCGATGATACTCACTAAAGACCCTAAGCCGATTACTCCAAATAGATTACCGAATCCAAAATCGAAATCCCAGAAATCCCAATCGTTTCTGTAATGGCTATGTCTAGATATATCGAATATAGATCGGATAAAAAATGGTACAATGATCAGACTTGCTATGAACATATATAAGCTATAGCTAATATTAAAGTTTACAGCTTCTTTTCCTTGCTCATCTAAAAAACGACTTCTGTTTTTCAAGGTTTGCCATGCAATAAGGGGAGTGATGATGCTCCCAAAAGGAAAAAGAAAGCCAGCAAAAGCTGAAATATGTATGAGAAATGCATTCGTATTCTCGTTATTCTGTTTCATGTGACTATTATTTAAGTTTTTATTTATGTTCTATTATGTTCAAGTATTACAATCAATTTGACTGAAATTTTCTTAAGACGTTACACGTTTTTTAAAAATATATAATACTTTCTCATGCAAATATATATCTAAAAGAAGGTATTATGCAAAACATAGTACTAAAATTTAACATATTTTAACATTTGAAGTCATCAGAAAAACAGGGGATTAAGGCGTACGAACAGAAAAAGTCACTTTTTGGTCTGATTGAACAGTTTGCCAAAAAGTGACTTAACATCTAAAAAAAAAATCAACTACTTATGAACTAAAATTACATTAGTAAGCTTTATAATTTTTTATAATATCTAGATTAATCATCTAGCATATTTGTATTTCTATATCCGGGTAAATCCTTGTACCAGTTATTCATATTCATTCCTCCGGAGGTTGCCCAACTGGCAAAATGATTGTATGCATCATTAATTCTTACAGTTTCTTTTGCTAGAGGAATATCTTCTAGGAAACTAAGTGCCCATGAGAATCCATCTGTTGATATAAATGTTCCACCCGGATCTGAATTCACACCTCCATTATCCACAGAACTTGCACCCAATGAGGTGATTGGTTTATTAGGTAAGTGGATTTCTCTTTCTCTTATTTGATTTGCGATAATAAATGGATTGAATGGTGATTCGCCCAAAACATCTGTGCTAATCGGACTGGACAGAGTGATGCTAATAGTGATTTCATTGATCAAGTTGTCTACATTGTCTGTGATAATAATTACCGCATTATCTTGTCCTGCTTCGGTTCCGTTTGCATTGTTGCTAATATATCCTTGTGTATAGATCGGTCCTGTTACGCTTTGTATTTGACCAGGATTAACACCGGTTAACTCTATTCCCATTCCATTGATAAATCCTGCAGCCATATTTTTTACACTACATAAAATATCAATTTGAACGGCTTCATTGTCTGAATTTGTAGAAACTAGGGTTCTGTATTTAAATGCTACATCGTTAAAATCGTAGTCTCCATATGACGGCCATAAGTCTTCAAATAAAAGAAGACCGTATTCTGTTGGACTTGGACTATAGGTCTGGAATGCCATATCTCTGTTATCTGGATATGCATCATCAGGGTCGGCAACACCATCACCATCCGTGTCATTACTACATTGCTGCTGCATTACAGAATCCGATTGGTTGTCATTTACTCCTCCTGTAACATCATAAGAAGTACAGTAATAAATATATCCGCTACCATTTACTTTTCCACTTACTTCAATAATATCCGTGTAAATAACTCCTCCGTTTAGATTTACTTTACCAGACATTTCAATAGTATTGGCTTCAATTGTAGAGGTACTCGCCATATTGGTTTTTCCATTCACATCTAAATTTCCGGTTACCGTAAGGTCAAAACCATTTGTATTCAGACCGCCATTTACTCTAGCATCTCCATTTACAAAAATATCATCTGTTAAAGGTGAATCTACAATAGTCACAGCTGTTCTGCCTGTATTACTAGCACTTCTAGAATGATTGATGTTCACATTATTATTTACAACATCCAATACATAATCCGTAAAGCCTTCAGTTCCTTTTCTTCGGATAAAAACCTTATCTGCATAAGTTGGAAGTTGAATTTTTTTGATCATCACTCCATTTTGAGTAAATCCTGAAAGTTTATAATTATAAATAATATTATCCTTCTTCACTTCATCATAGTTTACTTGAAGTGAATCTGGCAAACTGGTGTCTGGAGTTTTGAATTTTGAGTAGATCTCATAAAGAGCATCGCCTTCTGAATCATAGATAGAGATGGTTACTTTATCATGAGTTTTAAAGTCGAATCCATCTGGAATGTTCAGGGTAGGGTCGGTTGTCGTAACAGTAGTATTTGTATCTGTTGTTGTTTGTGTTTCTAAGCTTTCTTCTAGATCTGGTGTACAAGATGAGAAGAATGCGAATAATCCTGCAAATAGCAGGATGAAAAGTGATTGATTTTTCATGAGTTTAAAATTTATGTTTCTATTAAATTTACCACAGTAAATCAATACTTTAGCTCAAAATTCGATTACATAAAATAGTCTGAAGATGAGTGGTATCTACCCATCGTTAATGTCACAAATTCACCTTTGAAATAGGAGGTAATTAAGGTTGTTTTGGATCAAAATTCTGAGTTATTTTGACGTCATTGAATGAAATTCTTTACTTTTGATTCAATTTTAAATCCATGAAAATTACTCCCGGAAAAATCAATGCTTTTACCTTTTTTAAACTACCCTTGGCATGGTGGGCTGGTCTACGAGTAAAAGAGATTACAGATACCACTTGTATTGTTCATATCAAACATCGATGGATCAATCAAAATCCATTTAAATCTATGTTCTGGGCTGCTCAAGGAATGGCCGCAGAGATGACAACCGGTGCCTTGGTAACACAGAAGATTGAAGAATCTGGTAAGAAGGTGTCTATGCTGGTCGCAAATCAATCAGGAAGTTTCCACAAAAAAGCAACAGGTTTGATTCGTTTTGAATGTCATGACGGACAACTCATATCTGAGGCCATTGAATTGTCGGCAAAAACAGGCGAAGGACAGGTAGTTAAAATGACCTCAACAGGATACAACAAAGAAGGGGATGTAGTTTCCAACTTTGGCTTTGAATGGAGTTTGAAAGTAAAGTCTTAGTCCTGAGTTTCTGTTTCTCGGATCTTATCAATGAAAGTTTGAAGCTGCTTTCCGTAGTTAGAAGCCTTTACCTTATCACTTAATTTATTATTAATAGAATCAAGATACTTTAAATTGGCATTCGTCAATTCTGTTAACGCTAGATAAGCAGCCACCTCACTATCAGAATTGATCATAGCAAAGTTGATTGTATACAAATAACGTTTCTTTACGTAGTCTTCAGATAGCTGTCTTAAAGAATCCGATTTTTTAAGGTCTTCTTCTTTTTGAGCATTAAAATTAGCTTCTAAAAGTTCTAGTTGCTTGTTCTGGAATCGGCTAGCGATTTTTTTATACGACTCGTATACTTTTTGATTTTCAGATCCTTCGATCTTCGTGTCTACACCAATCATCTTTACATCGTCGTTTATGGTAATGATGCCTGGTTCACCGAAGAACATAATTTTTTGCTCTGTATTATTCAAATCAAAAGTGAGGTAATACATTTCTGGAGAGTCTAGATCATCAGAGAGTTGAAAGTTGTCTTTTCCTAGAACAGATACAGAATCTACGGATACCACAACGGTATCGATCATCTTTTGTAAATACAAGGTTCCTTTTTTAAGACCAGATATCTGACCCTGAACCACCATATTTCCTTGTTTCTTTCCTGAAGTACAGGAGACAATACCTAAGAGTAAACAAATCGCAAAAATCTTCCTCATTATCTTGAATATTTAGGCTGCAAATATGCTAAAAAGAATCGACTTTAACTGACCCATTTCATCAATAATGCACAAGCAAAGGCGCCATAGGTTCCGAGGGCATACCCCAGAACAGCGAGTAAAACTCCTACAGGTGCTAAAGAAGGGTGGAAGGCACCTGCAACAACCGGTGCAGAAGCAGCTACTCCAATATTCGCCTTAGAACCTACCGCTAAGAAGAATTATGGAGCTTTTATGATCTTGGCAACTAAAAAGAGTAGTCCGACATGAATGATCATCCATACCAAACCTATAGCGAAAAGTCCTAGATTCTCATAGATGGCATTCAAGTTCATTTTCATTCCAATAGATGCTACCAAAATATAAATGAAGACGGTACCAATCTTACTAGCACCAGCACCTTCGTAGTTTCTAATTTTTGTAAAGGACAATATAATTCCAATGGTAGTGGCTAGAATGATTAACCAAAAGAAAGCAGATCCCAGTCCGAAATCTACTAAATAAGGTGCACTGCTTTTTACCCATGCCGATAAAGTATCTCCGAAAAAATGACTGATAGATGTAAATCCAAAACCGATTCCCAGTAAAATGATCATGTCGTTAAAGCTTGGAATTCTCGCGGTTTCTAAGGTGAACTTCTCCATTTTATTTTGCAGGGTTTTGATTGACGAATTGTCAGCCTTAAACCATCTATCTATGGCGTCTGATTTGGCTACTCCTAATAGTAAAAAGGCCATCCAAACTTCGGCAACGAGTACATCTACAACTACCATGATACTAAACAAGCTGTCACCCACTTCCCATTGTTCTTTCATGGCTAGCTGATTGGCTCCACCGCCAATCCAACTTCCTGCAACTGTTGACAGTCCTTTCCAAAGTTCTGTTCCTTCTACAGCAGTAAGGATGTCTGGTGCAAAATATTTAAAGAATAAGATCGCCAAAGGCCCACCAATTAAAACTCCAATGGTCGCCGTTAAGAACATAATCAACGCTTTTGACCCTAATTTCATAACACCTTTTAGGTCTATGCTTAGTGTTAAAAATATCAATGAAGCTGGGAGTAAAAATCTAGAAGAGACATAGTATAAATTACTCGATCCGATAAACTGTTTATAATCGGCATCAGGAATTTCATTCGCAATGATATAATCCTTCAGCTGCTGTAAAGTTTCAACTCCTGTTAGATTTCCATATAGTCCCTGTAAGTGCGCAATTGCAGCAGAAACATCGATCCATTTATCTGCGATAATCCCCAGGGATGTTAATACTGAAGGCAGAAAATAACAGAGTAGTAGGGTAGGGACGATCTTGTAAAACTTCTTAAAAGAAGGGAGTTTTGACGAATAAAAGATTGCTGCCAATGTCATGGCTAATACTCCAAATATGATTGTATCATTTGGAAATAATGGAATGTTACTGTTAATTTCAGAAATGCTCATTTATGTTCGATTTTCGCTAAAGTAAGAAATCTTGAGATTTGAAAAGTAAAAGAGGGTAAAACAAAAAACTGTCATTCTGAAATATTTTCAAAATGACAGCTTTTGAGAATCTGAACCCACGAACGATCGGGGTCAGATTGACAAATAAAAATTCTAGTTAGAATTTCTTTGTTTCCTTAAAAGGTGAGATGTTGATATTCTCAACTTTCGTTCTGTATTCTTTCCAGTCTTTGTCGAAGAAGTCGTTTACCTTTTTGACTGCGTCGTTCATCGCATCCTTGTATTGTTTGATCAATTGACGCTCTGTTCCTGTTAGATTTCCATAACGGCTTCCAACATATCTTCTTGCGTTTCCAAATCTTTGGGTAACTGTAACCTCAGGATTTCTTGTGATACCCTGTCTTCTGTCGATCTTACCTAAGAAAATGGCAATCAATTTATCAATCTCCTTTACGACATCTTTTGAAGCTTTGATATGATCTTTGTATTTGTCTTTGTCTTCTTTAGAAAGTTTCGACTTCATACCATTCGCTGTATTCTTGCTTTCTACAAGTTGTTTCATAAGGTCAGCCATCATTTGCTGATCCTTTTCCATGTCTTTACTTGCATTATAAATCTCGTTGATAGCAGCAGTCGACATACTCAATCGAGGGTCAAACTCGACTTTAATATTGTTCTCTGCTACTTGATCTCCAAAATACATCTTCAATCTATAGGTACCTGGTTTTACAGATACTCCTCCTGGCTCAAATCTTCTCTTTCTAATACTTCTAGAAGGTCTGTCAACACCTTTTTCATCCATAAACCAACTGATCTTATGTACACCATTCTCTTTTGGTGCTTTACGCTTCAAAGTTCTGATCAATCGCGTTCCGTCGTAGATCTCTAGTTTGATAGAGTCGTATTTCACCTTTGGTTTTTTGTCGACCTTAGGCTTATCTTCAGTTTTCTTTTTAGATTTTCTTTTCTTCTTTTTCTTTCCTTTAGATTCTTCTTCTTTCTTTTCAGAAGGTCTATTGATATAATAAGAAATAGAGGCTCCAAAATTTCGGTTCTCTCCGTTATATAGGGCATCACCACCAAATCTGCTTCCTGTTGCTTGCTGATAAGCCGCTTGATAAGCTGTTGGCGGATCGAACAATTCTAAAGTCTTGCTTAATCCATCAGCACTAGCCATGGCTCTTAGTGGTCGGATATCGTCCATTACCCATGCTGCTCTACCAAAAGTACCGATAACAAGGTCATGTTCTCTTGGGTGAATCACTAGATCTTTCGTAGATACCGTTGGGAAACCAGCGGTCCATTTAGTCCATGAGTCTCCAGCGTTTAAAGAAACATACAATCCATCGTCAGTTCCTAAGAATAATAAGTTCGCATTTTCTGGATCTTCAACAATACTTAAAGTATAACTCTTTACGTCGTTCTCATCAACAATTCTTGTCCATGTTTTTCCGTAATCCTTTGTTCTGTACGCATAAGGTGTGTAGTTGAATCTTCTGTAATCATTTGCGATTAGTAAGGCTTCACCACGGTTCTTATTCGATGCTTTGATCTGAGCAATCCAGCTTCCTGCTGGTAATCCAGGAATATTAGCACTTACATCTGTCCAAGTTGCTCCACCATTCTGAGTGATATGCACTCTTCCATCATCTGAACCTGCCCACAGCATATTCTGTTCTACAACAGAAGGTTCGATCACCAAAATACTACAGTGATTTTCTGCACCTGTTGCATCCATGGTCAATCCACCACTTTCTCCTTGCTTTTGCTTTTCAGGATCATTGGTTGTTAAGTCTGGAGAGATTACTTCCCAGGTGAGTCCTTTATCTGTTGATTTGTGCACAAACTGACTTCCAAAATAAAGGGTGTTATTACTGAATGGATCTATATTGATTGCTGAGTTCCAGTTGAATCGTAATTTTACATCTGGATCTGGATGTGTTGGACGAACTCCGTAGTTGTTTCCAGTAATATGGTCATAACGAACCACATTTCCTTGCTGACTCATAGACCATCCAAAGCGAGAATCGTCCTTGTCCGGAACCACATCAAATCCATCACCAAAACTGATCTCTTGCCAGTAAGAGTTTCTGATTCCTTGAGCTTTCCATACATGAGCAGGACCTCTCCAAGAACCGTTGTCTTGCATTCCACCATAGACATTATACGGATATTCATTATCTACTGCGATATGATAAAATTGAGCGACCGGAATATTTCCAACAAATCTCCAAGACTTTCCTCTATCTCTTGTGATGTTCATACCTCCGTCGTTTCCATCGATCATAAAGGATCCGTCTTCTGGATGAATCCACCAAGCATGATGATCTGGGTGAACTCCGTTGCTCACACCATAAGCAGGCATTAACTCTTGGAAGCTGCGTCCGCCGTCATTTGAAACATTTACATAGGTAAAAATTGTATATAATCTGTTTTCATTCTGTGGATCTACATAAATCTCAGAATAATAAAAAGGTCTGTTCCCAATTCCTCTTTTGTCATTGATCTTTCTCCATTTGAAACCACCGTCTTCACTTTTGTAAAGAGCGTTCTTTTTTGCCTCAACTAAAGCGTAGATCACGTTTGGGTTGCTTCTAGAGATGGCAACTCCAATTCTTCCAAGGTCTCCTTTAGGGAATCCTTCTTTATCTGTTATTTTTTTCCAGTTTTCACCACCATCATGAGTGATGTATAAACCACTTCCTTCACCCCCTGATTTAAAGAACCATGGGTCGCGTTTGTGTTCCCACATTGCTGCGATCAATTTGTTTGGGTTTGAAGGGTCCATTACAAGATCAGCAGTACCAGTTCTAATGTTGTTAAAAAGTACTTGTCTCCAAGTTTTTCCTCCATCAGTTGTTTTGTAAACACCTCTTTCTTTGTGTTCACCCCAAGGAGATCCAATAGCTCCTACATAGACAACATCAGGATTTGTTGGGTCTACAATGATTCTATGGATATGGCGCGTTTTTTCCAATCCCATAGACTGCCAGTTTTTACCTCCATCAAGAGATTTGTAAATTCCGTATCCGCCATTCAAACTGTTTCGTGGGTTTCCTTCACCAGTACCTACCCAGATCACTGATGGATTTGATTGTTGAATAGCCACAGCTCCAATAGAAGCAGTTACTTCTTTATCAAAAATTGGGTCCCATTTGATACCTCCAGAAGTAGATTTCCAGAGTCCACCTGAGGCGGTTCCAACATACATAATGTCTGGATTCGACTGAACCACGTCAATAGAGGTAACACGTCCACTCATACCACCAGGTCCAATATTTCTTGGCTTCATGTTTTTCACCAAATCCATATTGAATTCCTGTGCTGTTAGCGTGAGTGAAATCAATAAAAATAAAAGGGAGCATAATCGTTTCATGTGTAAATTGTTTGGTTGTTTATTTAACAAAGTCCTAAAGGTACGACTTAAAAAAGTTAAAGAAATCTTAAAGAAAAAAGACGAGTCTAGGACTCGTCTTTTTGTTTTGGTTCTCTTTTCGCTTCTTTGAGCGATTTCATGAGCATCCATTCGATCTGACCATTGGTAGATCGAAATTCGTCAGAAGCCCATTTTTCTATGGCTTTTAGCATGTCTTCATTTAATCGTAACGCAAATGCTTTCTTTTTTGCCATGAGTTTATTTTTTTACAAATTCACTTATCGATTTGATCAATTCAGGAGCCAGATCAAAATCCGGAGAAAAATAAGAAGGATAATTGTCTTTATCTTCTTTGATTTCTTTTAACACGTGATTCATATTTTCTATAATCAGGAGTTCTGCCTTAGGGTTACCTTCTTTAAGGGCTTTTGCATCGCTCACTTTCACTTGAAGATCTTTAGTTCCGTTGATGATCAAAATAGGAATACTTAGTTTTTTGATCTCTGCAACCGGATCGTATTTCATCCAGTTGGTAATGAAAGGTTGATTGGGCTCTGCAAAAACACTCATTAAGAAAGGATTAACCTTTTTGATCTTTCCCGTATCTCTTAATTGTTTAAAATACGCTCTTGCCGTGTCACCTAAAGCGGTGTTTTGAGCCGTTAGCTGCTTAACAATGGTTTTATCTATGCTTTCTCCTGGACCCGCTAAAGAAACATATTTATCTACATCTGAACTAGCAAGCATCGCAACCAAGGACCCCTGACTATGACCAATTAAGGTGATGCTTTTAAATTCATAATTTTTTTTAAAATGAGAAACAGCAATTTTCACGTCCGATACAAATTTATCGAATATTAGCCCTTGATGTAAAGTAACATTCTTTGGATTAGCCGTACGCTTATCATAGCTGTAGAAAGCGATATTCCTTTGATTCAATGAATCGCGTAATTGTTTAATATAATTCGCTTTTACATTCGCACTTCGTTGATTTCCATTTCTATCTACATCTCCAGATCCATGAACCCAAATCACCAAGTCTTTGGCTGTTTTGGTATATGTTAGAGTACCTGGAAGGTCAATAGAATCATTTTTGAGTTCTACTTCTTTCGTCTGAATTTGTGCTTGGATAGCTAAAATCCCAACCGAATAAATAACGATATATAAAATTATTTTGTTCATGATTCCTCTGTTGAAAATTTGTAACTGTAGTTTTCTAAAACTTGTTTAGCCTCAGTTTCTTTTTGAGTACCAATCAGTATTTTTTTAGAATTCTTTAATTCTAATTGGATCCCGATATCCCCTTTTACATTGACAGCTTTTCCATGTTTTCTAAAAAAACCTTTGATCCCCCAGCCGCCGTATTCAGAAATAGCATCATATTTTCTTACATAGGCTGATCTGACCTCATTCCAAGCAATCGTTCTCATTTTTCCGTGAAAAGGGAAGAGTCTATAATGTATCCCCTTTTCATCAATTCTTGAATATAATTTAAAGAAGAAAATAGGAACGGTAAATAGGATATAAAGTCCAATGACTAGAAGTAATTCACTTAACTTCATCGTTGAATTTTCCTTAAAATACTCCTGAAGTACTAGTCCCATGACCACCAAGAAACTCATACCTAAAACCACGATGATCAAAGGCTGGGTAAATCGCTGTTCTTCTTTAAAGATTCTCATTTAATTATCTGTTTTTATCTCTTTCTAGCACCAATACTCCTCCAGAGGTAATCTGTTTGTATTGCCAACCTTCTCTTCCCAATTGATTTAATAAATCTTCTAGATTTTGCATTCTATTCTTGAAACCTAATTTAGGTATCATTACTTTGTATTCTTTCATTTTTCTTCTTTTTGATAAAATTGACTTATTATAATCCCGATGATTAGACCTAAACCTGCTCCAATACTTGCGCCAAAAGCAACTCCCATAGAGACATTATTCGTTACTGCTCCTATTACGGTTCCGGCTGAGGTTCCTACTGAGGAACCTATTGCCAGAGATACTCCTATATAAAGGACTTTTTTATTGGTCATTTTAATGATTCAGAGTTCCAGTATTTAAAACAGGTGATGCTTCTTTATCACCACATAGGATGACCATAAGGTTGCTGACCATAGCAGCTTTTCGCTCTTCATCGAGCTCAACTATTTCTTTTTTGTTCAATTCTTCTAAAGCCATTTCTACCATACTTACAGCCCCTTCTACGATCTTATGTCTTGCCGCGACAATAGCAGTTGCTTGCTGACGCTTCAGCATCGCATTGGCAATTTCTTGAGCATAGGCTAAATAACCAATTCTAGCTTCTAAGACTTCGATTCCAGCAATGGCCAATCTTTCTTCCAACTCTTTTTCTAAAGCTTCACTTACTTCATTGACACTAGATCTTAACGTAATATCCTCTTCATGTCCTTCATCGGCAAAATTGTCATAAGGATACATACTGGCTAACTTTCTTACTGCTGCATCTGTTTGTACTCGAACGAAATTTTCATAGTTGTCTACATCAAAAGCCGCTTTAAATGTATTGGTCACTCTCCATACTAAAATGGTGCTGATCATTACAGGGTTACCTAACTTGTCATTTACTTTTAACCTCTCACTATCGAAGTTACTAGCTCTTAATGAGATCTTCTTTTTTGTGTAAAAAGGATTCGCCCAGTACAATCCGTTTTTCTTAACGGTTCCTACGTATTTACCAAATAATAAAATCACCTTAGAGGTGTTTGGGTTTACAAGGATGAAACCGAATAACATTACGATTGAAACAACAATTGAAATAATATAGATTGGATTTTCTTGCATGATTGCCATGGCAAGTCCTCCTCCGAATAGTATTAAAAAGACTACCAACATTAAATAACCGTTGGCGGGTTTTATGATTTTTTCTGCTTCCATGATTTAATTAATTTAAAGTAATATCAAAATGATATCATAAAGATATATAAAAATTTTTAATATTTCCAAATTTTCAGATAACATATTTACTAACTTAGCCGAAAATCAAAACCATAAATCATATCATGAAGTTACGTATCACCGTCGTTTTTTTATTTCTTAGCTTGTTCATCTATGCAAATGAAGGAGCCATGTTTTGGGGCCAAACTGGACATAGAGTTGTTGGAGAGATCGCATCCTTAAACCTGACAAAAAAAGCAAAGAAGAACTTGATCAAATTGATTGGAAAAGAGGGGTTAGCCATGATGTCTACTTACGCTGATGAGATAAAGTCGGATAAGAAATATGACCAATATAAACCTTGGCATTATGTAAACTTTAAAGATGGTGAGACCTATGAGAACTCAAAGAAGAATCCAAAAGGAGATCTTATTGTAGGAATTCAAAAATGCAAAGAAGTGATTAAGGATCCTAAGGCTTCTAAAGAAGATAAAATCTTTTTCTTAAAAATGTTGGTTCATTTGGTGGGAGATCTTCATCAGCCGTTGCATATTGGTAGAGCTGAAGATAGGGGAGGAAATAATGTAAAAGTCGAGTGGTTTTGGAACAAAACAAATCTACATTCTGTTTGGGATACAAAAATGATCGAGTCTTATAATATGACTTATACCGAATTAACTTCGAATCTTAACACTTTATCGAAAGCTCAAGTAAAAGCCCTCCAAAAAGGATCAGTTGAAGATTGGGTGAAGGAAACTCGTGTGCTAACTATGAAAGTTTATGACTCTGCTAAGAAAGACGATAAATTGAGTTATCGATATATGTATCTTCATTTTGATACTGTGAAAACACAACTGCAAAAAGGAGGAATTCGTTTAGCGAAGGTCTTGAACGAGTTGTTCGGTTAATAGTTGAAAGGTTAAAGGCAAAAGTCAAAAGGTGAGATTAACTTATTTAATTAACTAATCACCAATTGATAACTGATAATTGATAAATGATCATTGATATTCGATTTCCTGTTAATATTTAGTTAATTGAAATTCTTGCATTTATCTTATTTCGTACATTTAGCATTATGAGAAAAATCATCGCACTTTTTTGCTTAGGATTGATCTTAGTTTCTTGTAAAAAAGAAACAGAACCTAACAAAAAGGAAGATCCTAAAAAAGAGGTAGCAACAGAGATTGAAACTTCAACCATTGAAATCCCTACCTATAATTATGCTGAGCTCAAACCTTTTTTGAATAGAGCTGATGATAAGGTGTATGTTGTCAACTTTTGGGCCACTTGGTGTGCTCCATGTATCAAAGAGCTTCCTTATTTTGAAAAAGTAAATCAGGATTATAAAAACAAAAATGTAGAGGTGATCCTAGTAAGCCTAGACTTTCCAAAAAAGAAAGAGAGCAAGTTGATTCCCTATGTAGAGAAAAAAGGATTAAAATCTCAGGTATTGCATTTAGATGATGCAAATGAACAATTCTGGATTGCAGATATCGATGAAGACTGGTCTGGTGCTTTACCAGCTACCTTGATCTACTCAAAGGATAAACGCAAGTTCATAGCAAAATCTGTGACTCAAGAAGAATTAGAAAACGAAATCAAATCATTTATAAACTAAGCTATTATGAAAACCATGAAAACTCTTTTGGTACTTGCTGTATTTGCGGTTGCAACAGCTTTTACCACAGGACCTGATAAAGGATATAAAGTAGGAGATAATGCTACTGATTTTAAATTAGAGAACGTGGATGGTAAAATGGTGTCTATGTCTGATTACAAAGAAGCCAAAGGTTTTATCATTGTATTTACTTGTAATACCTGTCCTTATTCGGTGGCTAATGAAGACAGAATCATCGCATTGGATAAAAAGTATAAATCTAAAGGCTACCCGGTAATTGCGATCAATCCGAATGACCCAGCTGCTCAGCCTGGAGATTCAATGGATAAAATGAAAGAAAGAGCCAAGGATAAAGGATTTACCTTTCCGTATCTTTTAGATGCTGGTCAAAAGGTGTATCCAGCATATGGAGCTTCTAGAACTCCTCATATCTATATTTTAGAGAAAAAGGGAGGAAAGAATGTGGTTCAATACATAGGAGCTATTGATGATAGTTCTCGAGATCCTGAAGCGGTAAAAGAGAAGTTTGTTGAAAATGCAGTAGATGCATTATTAGCAGGCAAGAAAGTCGAAAAGACCTATACAAGAGCCATAGGTTGTTCCATCAAAACATTATAAGATGAAAATCCCGCCAAGAGCGGGATTTTTTATTCGTTTACTTTAAGACGAGCTACCGCCTTGGTAGAGATTTCAGAGAAATCCTTCTCTAAATATTTTAGGTAACCTGTAATCGCAATCATAGCGGCATTATCAGTTGTGTATTCAAACTTTGGGATATAGGTAGTCCAACCATTATGTTTTTCAGTAAGAGCTAATCTTCTTCTAATCTCTGAATTAGCTGAAACACCGCCTGCAATAGCAACATGTTTGATCCCAGTTTTTTTAACAGCATTTTTAATCTTGTCCATTAAGATCTCAACAATCGTGTATTGGATCGAAGCACAGATATCATAAAGATTCTCTTCGATAAAGTTTGGGTTTTCTTTTTCATTTCGTTGAACGAAGTATAAGATCCCAGTTTTTAATCCGCTGAAACTAAAGTCAAGTTCTCCAACTTTCGGTTTGGTAAATGAAAAGGCTTTTGGATCTCCTTTTTGAGCATATTTATCGATCAAAGGGCCACCTGGATAGGGAAGTCCTAAAATCTTTGCCGATTTATCAAAGGCTTCACCGACGGCATCGTCTATCGTCTCTCCTAAGATTTCAATATCAAAATGATTGTTCATTTTAACGATTTGAGTATGTCCACCAGAAATAGTCAGACATAAGAAAGGAAAAGGAGGGATTTTTGCATTTTGTTCTTCAATAAAATGAGCTAAAACATGAGCCTGCATATGGTTGACATCGATCAAAGGAATATTTAACCCTAAAGACAAGGATTTAGCAAATGAGGTTCCTACCAATAAGGAACCCAT
>CAZDKB010000023.1:20853-28852 GCA_964505885.1 uncultured Flavobacterium sp. | reverse complement strand
CTATCAACGACTCCAATAACCCTTTTCCTGCATTTGTTGATGTATCTATCGACCCAAATGATCCAGCAAAAGCATTCATAAGTAGCTTTGGAGAAACAAATCTTGTGAATACGATTAATACTGGAGGACTTTTTGAAATTGAAGAAAACCTTATTTCAAATTTTTATAATCATCTGAACAGCACTCTTCAAGATATCGATGAATCTAATCCTAATAGAGTTAGTATTAGAATCAGTAGCAGCGAATTTGCCTCAAATGGAGATCTGTGGTTATCTAATATCGGAGTAACAGAAGAGCTTAAGAAATTTAGCAACGGCAGTTGGTCTAGTTTTGACATCAGTGCTGCTAAGCCCTCAAATTCGTTTGGACTGACAGAGATAGCTGTAGATCGAAATAACAGCGTTTGGTTGGGGACAAGAGGAGACGGATTAGTAGTGTTCAATGAAAATGGAAATAGATTAAGAGGTCTATCCACTACCGTTACTCAAGGAAGTCTTCCAAATAGAAGGGTGAATACGGTGGCGGTTGATCGAGATAATAGAATCTGGATAGGAACCATCTCTGGAATGGTTGTATTTAATAATGCATCGGGCGTTTTTGAAGCAGATGTAGTAGATACTCAACCTATAATTATTTTGGAGGATGGAGTGGCTAGAAGGCTTCTAGGAGAACAGAATGTTACTTCAATTGAAGTAGATGGCGCAAATAATAAATGGTTCGGAACTGACAATGGAGGTGTAGTCTACACTAACCCTAACGGACAAACTACGATTGCTACTTTTAACACTCAGAACTCTCCTCTGCCTACGGATAGAATTATCAAAATTGCTGTAGACAAGCAAACGGGAAAAGTTTATTTCGCCACCAACAAAGGCGTCGTCGCTTATAATAGTAGTGTTGAACCTTTTGGAGATGAGTTAGGAGAAGTATACGCATATCCAAACCCCGTTAGAAATTTTCATAATAGCGTAACCATCACAGGAAGAGATGGTAACGGTTTGCCTAGGGGTACAAATGTGAAGATCGTGGATGTTTCGGGAAACCTTGTTTTTGAAACTAACGTAGTGGAAGGTCAGCAATTACAAGGAGGAAAAGTAGTCTGGGATAAGAAGAATCTTGCGGGTAAAAATGTGGCCTCTGGAGTATACATTGTGCTCTTATCGAATGATGATGCTACCGAGACTTCAATTACCAAGATTGCCATAATCAATTGACGCATGGCAATTTCTTCGACAAAAGCCATTGTTATCAGCTCGATTAAGTATAGTGATTCAAGCTTAATTGTACGACTTTATACACAACAATATGGATTGGTGTCCTACATGCTCAAAGGAGTCCTTAAATCGAAACGAGGTAAATTAAAAGCAGCCTATTTTCAACCTTTAACCTTATTAAAAGTAGTATGTAGTCATCAGGAAAAAAGAAGCCTTCAATCTTTGAGAGAGGCACAGCTGACCCAACTGTATCAAAAGATACCCATTGATATAGTCAAACAATCAGTGGTTTTGTTTTTGTCAGAGGTTCTTTCCAACTCCATAAAGGAAGAAGAAAACAATGAATTACTGTTTGAATATTTGGAGAATTCTTTTTTATGGTTGGATTCCAATGAGAACAGTTCCAATTTTCATCTTTTATTTCTTTTAAACCTAACAAAATTTCTGGGCTTCTATCCTGATACTTCCGAAAATCATAAAAATGGATTTCATTTAAGAGAAGGAATTTTCACCAATGATCTTCACGATAAAGAAATCGTAACAGGTGATGAAATAGTTCAACTAAAAAAGCTGTTAGGCATAAATTTTGATAGTATAGATTCCGTGAAATTTTCGAAATCACAAAGACAGGCTTTACTCAAGATGTTAATTCGATATTTTGAATTACATTTGGAAGGATTTAAAAGCCCTAAATCTTTGGGGGTTTTGGAAGCTGTATTTAGTAGATGAGGAACCTAGCATGCATCATTTTATTATTGATGACAATGACCACTTTAGCCCAAAAAGTTAAAGTGTTAGATAAAGAAACGGGCAAGCCTGTTAGAAATGTAAATGTCTTTAGTGAATTACAAACTTTTAACTCCTACACCGATGATAATGGTATAGTAGATATTAGTTCAGTAAAGAATAATGAGGTACTACTGTTTTCTCATATCTCATATGCTCTAAAGCAGCTGAGTACATCCGATCTTCAACAAAGCAAATACATTTTATATTTAGAAAGACAGTCAGAGCAATTAAATGAAGTTGTTCTTACGGTTTTTAAGGAAAATGCAAAAGCCAGTAGGATCGCAGAGCAGATTGCTGTTGTAACGTCTAAAGAAATTCAGCAACTCTCTCCTCAAACTTCGGCAGATTTATTAGCAGCTGTACCTGGGGTGAAAGTGCAGCGGTCGCAATTTGGAGGAGGTTCTCCAGTCTTGCGTGGAATGGAATCCAATAGAGTTCTTTTAGTAGTGGATGGAGTTCGAATGAACAATGCAATCTATAGAAAAGGACATCTTCAGAATTCGATAACAGTTTCTCCTAATTTACTAGACAGAACAGAGATTGTATTTGGACCTTCTTCAGTGATCTATGGTTCTGATGCCTTGGGAGGGGTTATTCACTATTATACCAAAACACCAAGTTTAGCTCAGGAAACGAAGGTTAGCTCTAGTTTTTTTAATCGCTTTTCTTCTGCCAATAATGAAATCACAACCAATGTTTCTGTAGAGATTTCAACTCCTAAGTGGGGATCCTTTACTAGTGTTTCCTACAGTGATTTTGGGGATTTAAAAATGGGTAAGAACCGCAGACATGGTTTTGACGATTGGGGAAAGGTGTTTCATTTTTCGGAGAATACGGATGATTTCTTTTCTGAGACTCCAACAGTAAATTCAGACCCAGATCTTCAACGTAATACTGGTTTCAATCAGACAGACCTTCTTCAGAAGTTTTATATTCCTTTGTCGGCGAATACAGATCTGAAGTTAAACCTGCAATATTCAACATCTTCAGATATTCCAAGGTTTGATAGATTGGATGAACGTAGAAACGGACAATTACGATTTGCAGAATGGCGTTATGGCCCACAGAACAGATTGTTGATTTCTCCACAGCTAAGCATCAATCCTGGGGTGTCTTGGCTGGATAAAGGAACCTTTACTTTAGCTTATCAAAACATTGAAGAGTCGAGAATCC
Source organism: uncultured Flavobacterium sp. (assembly GCA_964505885.1). Classification (GTDB taxonomy): domain Bacteria; phylum Bacteroidota; class Bacteroidia; order Flavobacteriales; family Flavobacteriaceae; genus Polaribacter. Next base: position 25,676 of record CAZDKB010000023.1, on the reverse strand, counting down.
AAAGAAGGTTTGGTACACTTGAAAGATCATATAGAGAAGAGGAAGTTGACATCATTAGTTTTAATGGTGACTTCTCTGTGCCGCTAACAAAGGATGAAAAACGCAATTTGACTTACGGATTTGAGTTTGCATATAACGATGTGAATTCAAATGCTTTTGGAAGAAACTTAGATGTTTCAGGAAGTCAAATAGTAGGATTTGATGGATCATTTCCTGTTCAATCTAGATATCCAGATGGTGGAAGTACGTATATGAGTTCTGCAGTTTATGCAGGATACCGTCAAGATTTAAGTCCGAAATCTACTTTAAACACAGGGGTAAGATTTACAAAAACTCACTTAGAGGCGTTGTGGCTAGACCAAACCTTTATCACACTTCCCATGACAGATATTGCTTTGGATAATTCTGCCTTTACTGCTACAATCGGTTATGTGTATAAACCAAATGAAAACTGGCAATTGAATGGAGTTTTGTCTTCGGGATTTAGATCACCAAATATTGATGATGTAGGTAGAGTTCGAGAAAAGGCAGGTTTTGTTACCGTGCCCAATGTTCATGTGAAACCCGAGGTTGCCTATAATGCAGAGATCGGAATAAGAAAATTCTTCAATGATAGAAGATTTGCCATTGGATTTAATACTTATTACACCTTATTAGATCATTATATCTACCGAGATAACTTTAGCTTAAACGGAGTTTCTACTATATTGTATGATGGAGAGATCGGAAATTTGGTAGCTAATCAAAACCGTGGAACGGCTTATGTATTTGGATATACGGCGAATTATCAAGGACGTATAACCGACAAGTTTAATACCTCAGGATTTATAACTTATACCAAAGGAAGAACCAATGATACGGATGAACCTCTATCTTCTATTCCACCTTTGTTTGGTCAGTTTGACGTTAATTACAATGACGAAAATTTTCAATTGGGAGCAAGCTTGCGATTTAATTCCAAAAAAGATATTTCAGACTTTAATATTACAGAAGGAATCGACAATCATGATTTGACACCTATTGTAAATCCGAACGCAACCAATGATGTAGATAAATTCTATGGATCACCTTCTTGGATGACCCTAGGTTTGAATAGTAGTTATGCTTTTAATGAACATTGGAGAGTTCAAGGAATGATTCAAAATCTATTTGACGAACACTACAGAGAGTTTGCATCGGGAGTATCGGCTCCAGGAAGAAATTTCTCTTTCGCTTTGATCACAACCTTCTAACTATTTTTTATTCCCCTCTTTATCGTAATACTTATTGAGTTCATTTTCCGTAGAGAGAATGACTACCAATAAAGTGAAGAACAAAAATGCCATCGGAAACCAACCTGTCATTAAAGCAGGATATAAATATGCCAACACTAAAGCTGCTGCGAAACTGATTGCTGCATATCGTATCAAGTTTTTGTTGAAGAAGCTATTTGCGAAGTTCCAAATTTCTTCATTCGCCATAGTTCTGTGAGTTCTATAACCATATAAACTGTTTATCTTTTTTGGAGGGAAAAAATAAAAGATGATACTGATTAGGAACATTAGTCCGTTAACACTTAGTACATAAATATATGGATCCATAGTTGCTTTCTTTTGGAGCTATAAAATTAAGAATATGAGAATGAATTACCTAGTTTTTGGTCTCATTAAACCTTCTTGAGCAACAGAAGCAATCAATTTTCCATCTCGGGTAAAAATATTTCCGGTGGCAAAACCGCGAGCTCCTGAAGTACTTGGAGATTTTGCAGAGAATAACATCCAGTCGTCATATTCAAAATCTCTAAAGAACCACATTGAATGATCTAAACTTGCCATTTGAGTGTTCCCATAATGAGCTTTGCTCGCATGAGGTTTTAAGGCTGCATTAAGAATGTTATAGTCTGATATATAAGTAAGTATTTCATGCTTAGTAGGAATGCTAAATTCTCTATTCAAATCGCCTTTTAACTTAAACCAAACCTCTTCTACAGGAGCTAGATCTTCTGGTGAAAGCGGATTCAAAACTTCAACAGGTTTGAAATCTATAGGTCTGTCTATACTTAAGAATTCTTTCATTCTTTTTGGGATAAAGTCACCTAATTGTTGTACAATTTCACTCCATGTGAATAGTTCTTCCGGTTGTTTTATTCCTTCAATAATAGATTCTTGATGATCATGACCTTGTTCTTTTTTGTGAAAAGAGGCTGCCAATATAAAGATGGTTTTATCATTTTGTGTTGCTGTTACTCTTCGAGTTGAAAAACTTCCACCATTTCTCATCTCTGTAACTTGAAACTTAATGGGTAATTTGAGGTTACCTGGTAAAAGGAAATAAGAATGTAGAGAATGGACTATTCTTTCTTCTGGAATTGTTTTATAGGCAGCATGAAGGGCTTGGGCTAATACTTGTCCTCCAAACACATTCGGACTCCCGATACTCTTGCTCACGCCAGAAAAAGTATGAGAGTCTATTTGCTTTAGTGTTAGAATATTTAATAAGTCATCAATGGTTGTCATGATGTAGGGGTTAGTTGTTTAAATGGAAATTTCTGATTGAATTCTGTTGGTTGAATTCTCTGCAAAAATAAACGTAAAAACTTGTTTGTAATTGTCTTTTTATGTCTGATATAAACAGTCAAATGTTCGGGAATAGCTCCTACTGAACTTTTGATCTCACTGGCTGTTCTCCCGAAATTCACGATTTCCAGTCTATTATCGATAGCAATTTGGATATAATCATAGAGCATTCGCTGATAAATAGCATGACTTTTATTCAATTTATAATCGATTCCAACAAAATGTGCGTCTAAGTTTTTATCATTGATTACTCCGGATAGAAAACCTACAAGTTTACCGGCTAAAGTATAGGATTTAAGAATATACCGATCACCTAATCGATTCTTAAGGTCTTTGTAGGTTTTTAATCGAAATTCTTCCAAATTGAAGGAAGCCTTAGAACTTACATCCAGATACAATTCGGTCATCGGTTTTAAGAGAGAATCAAAATTTTCTACTGAAACATCATCAATATTCAAGCTCTTACTAAGACTGATTGCCTTTTTAGCTTTTACTCTAAATTTGGTTTTTAAAGCTGCCAAATAATCATCAAAAGATGACCAATTCTTTTGAAGATGCAACTTCATATTGGGTTCAACGTTGAATGAATAATAACCCAAACTGATCAACTCATTACTGATTGGTAAAGATTCTGCAACGAAATCTTTCATAATAAAAAGATCAATCGGAAATTTGAATGTCTTCTGAGTATATCTCAACGTTGATTTCGCTATTTCGCGAAGTACCTTTCTCTTGTTTTGCCCTGATTTGATGAATATTCCATGTTCGCCACTTACAAAAGGATTGCCAACATTTAATATTTTAAGCGGTTTTTCTTTAGGAAGAAGTTTGATTTTTCTTGCAAAGCAAGTGAATGAATTAATGATTCCTTGACCAGAATCTATAGAGTCTAGATAAAAATCAAATACTTGAATAGAAGCGAAAGCAACAGGTGTGTTTTTTTCATCAGTTACAAAAGCGTATAAGGTACTTAACTGAGAATTGTTATTCTCTATGCTTGTCAAGTAACCTGGATGAAAATATATATGATGATCACAACCTAAGTTCTTCCAAACTGAAGAAGGGATGTCCTTAACAGATTGAAAATAAGAAACAGAGTATTCTTGATGAATTTTATTCAAGTGAGATAATTATGACTATAAAGATAAAAAAAGCTAGAACTAAACTTTGTTCATAACTCTTTAAAATTATTTTAATTTATTCTAAATAAAGCATTATGTTTGCATCGAACGACTATCTAATGATCATATTTTATACTCAGGTAAATAAAGTAAAACAGCTAGAATTGGGCTGTGATCAATCTTGTGCAGTGAATTGCTTAAAACCTAAAAGTAAGTGCTGTAATAAATACAAGAAAAAAGGAGTGAATTGTAAAAGATGCCCACATATTTTACTTCAGCAGGCATCTTAATTCGTATCTGATAATTATCATGTTTTACACGTAGATTTGAAAGTACATTTGAATTCAATTCAAAGTACTTTAAACATGTTAGCAGAATTTATCTCACTAGTATCTTGGTCTAACGGAATTGTTATGCTGGGTGTCTTTGCCGCCGTTGTCCTAATCTTAGTAGCAACACTATTTCTATTAATGAACAGCGGTAAAGCCAGTAAATAAGGATCTATTTAAACGCGTTAAGACCTGTTACATCCAATCCAGTGATGAGTAAATGAATATCGTGCGTACCTTCATAGGTTACTACACTTTCTAAGTTCATCATATGTCTCATGATGGAGTACTCTCCGGTAATTCCCATTCCTCCAAGCATTTGACGCGCATCACGGGCAATGGTCAATGCCATATCAACATTGTTTCTTTTTGCCATAGAAATTTGGGCAGAAGTTGCCTTGCCTTCATTTCTCAGGGTTCCTAATCTCCATGCTAGCAATTGAGCCTTTGTGATCTCAGTAATCATTTCTGCCAATTTCTTTTGCTGAAGTTGAAATTGACCAATAGGTTTTCCAAATTGAATTCTTTCCTTGCTATATCTAAGAGCAGTATCATAACAATCCATTGCCGCTCCAATGGCACCCCAAGCGATTCCATATCTAGCCGAATCTAAACATCCGAGTGGTGCACCTAATCCAGATTTATTTGGAAGTAAGTTCTCTTTAGGAACTTTTACATTGTCAAAGATCAATTCACCTGTGGCAGATGCTCTTAAAGACCATTTGTTATGAGTTTCTGGAGTTGAAAATCCTTTCATTCCGCGCTCAACAATCAATCCGTGGATTCTTCCTTCTTCATTCTTTGCCCAGACAACTGCT
>CAZDKB010000023.1:0-20843 GCA_964505885.1 uncultured Flavobacterium sp. | reverse complement strand
CCTGAGCAAAAGGAGCATTAGAGATCCAAAGTTTCGCACCATTTAATAGATAATGGTCTCCCATATCTTTAAAGTTGGTAGTCATTCCTCCGGGATTAGAACCGTGATCGGGTTCCGTCAAACCAAAACAACCTATCCATTCGCCACTTGCTAATTTTGGTAAGAATTTCTGACGTTGTTCTTCATTTCCATACTTCCAAATAGGGTACATAACCAAAGAAGATTGTACAGAAGCTGTAGAACGAACACCAGAGTCTCCTCTTTCAATTTCTTGCATGATAAGTCCGTATGAGATCTGATCCAATCCAGCTCCTCCATATTCTTCTGGAATATAGGGACCGAAAGCACCAATTTCTGCAAGTCCATTTATAATTTGATCTGGAAATTCTGCCTTTTGAGCATAATCTTCAATGATAGGAGAAACTTCTCTTTTTACCCATTCTCTTGAAGCTTCACGTACTAATTTGTGTTCTTCAGTTAATAGATCGTCTAGCTGATAGTAGTCAGGCGCTTGAAATAAATCTGGCTTCATTTTTATTTTGATTTGTCGGGGTTAAAAATAGTAATTATAATGGGATAAAAGGTCTAGTTTTACCTAAGTTTGTATGTAATGAGATTTACCTTCAGAAAACATGAAAAATTAAAGAGTCGCAAACTGATAGCAAGACTATTTGAGGAAGGGAAATCTGTTAAAAAATTCCCTGTTAGACTGGTCTACCTTCAGACAGACCATACTTCCAAAGCCAAAGTTCAGGCAGGCTTTTCTGTCCCAAAGAGAAACTTCAAAAAGGCAGTAGATAGAAACCGCATCAAGCGATTGATCCGAGAGGCTTATAGAAATCAAAAACCTGACCTATACGATCAACTTGAAAAGCCTTATATATTTATGTTTACCTTTATAGGTAAGGCAGAACCAGCTTATCTCGAGGTTGAACAAAAGATTCAGCAAGTTTTAGCGTTATTTATTAAAGAAGAAAAAAAACAATCCAATGAAGCGAATGAAGATTAAGAAGTATCAAGTGGTTCTTCTGCTTGTTACCGTTCTCACTGTAAGTTTTTCGTTTAAATCTAAATTCTTTGAAGTTGCCAAGCAATTAGAGATCTATACAGAACTCTACAAAGAGCTGAATATGCATTATGTTAATGAGATCAATCCGGCTGAGTTTACCAATAAGGCAATTCAGAATACCCTAAAAGACCTTGATCCTTACACCAACTATTTTGACGAACAAGCCGTAGAAGAGGCTCGCATCAGAAGAGAAGGTGAGTATGCAGGGATTGGAGTATCTGTTTTTTATGGTAAAGATGGAATAACATTAACCGGAATATACAAAGGATACGAAGCCGATAAAAAAGGGCTGAAAGTAGGGGATGTAATCACGAAGGTCGATGGTCAGTCTCTTCTTAATTTGGAGCGGGAAGAATTGTCTCAATTTTTAAAAGGAACACCGAATACAAGTGTGCAAATCGAATATCAAAGGCAAGGTAAAACGAATACTGTTTCCGTAACAAGAGAAAAAGTAGTAGTAAATCCTGTTCCATTCTACGATATGATCGATGAAGAAACAGGATATTTGGTTTTGACTCGCTTTAACGAAAAAGCATCTTCAGAGGTTAAGAAAGCCTTCAAAAATTTAAAGAAAAGAGGAATGAAAAAGTTAGTTTTTGATCTAAGAAGTAATCCAGGTGGTTCTTTATTAGAGGCAATTAACATTTCGAACTTTTTCCTTCCTAAAGGAAGTACCATTGTTTCAACAAGAGCGAAGGTGAAAAAATGGAGTAATACCTACAGAGCTAACAATCTACCTTTAGATCTAGAAATGCCTATAACTGTTTTGGTTAATGGTAGATCGGCCTCTGCTTCTGAAATTGTAAGTGGAGCTTTACAAGATTATGACAGAGCCGTGATCGTTGGAGAACGTTCTTTTGGAAAGGGATTGGTTCAACGTTATCGTCAATTAAGTTATGGTACTCAATTGAAGGTAACCATATCTAAATATTACACTCCTAGCGGAAGATGTATTCAAGAATTGGATTATGCAAATCGCAATGAGAACGGAGATGTTCCTAAGTTTTCGGACGGAACTGTAACGGCTTATAAGACAAAGAACGGACGAACAGTATATGATGGAGGAGGAGTTCTGCCAGATGTTAAGGTTGGGTACAATAAAAAAACAAAAGCTACAGAGGAACTGATTCAATCTAGAGCAATATTCAATTATGTAACTGATTATTATTTTAAGAATCCGTCTATCGGAACAACACAAACATATCGGTTTGATGACTTCAAGAGTTTTCAAGATTATTTGTTGAATGTAGATACAAGTTTCACAACTTACCAAGAAGACATGTTCTCAGGGGCCTATGAATCTCTTGAAAATGAGCAGCTTTTGTCCAAAGAATATCAGCAGATTAAAAAGAAGTTAAAACGAGAAAAAGTAAATGAGATTAGCAAGAATCAAGAATATTTAACAGATTTAATTCAGGGTCAGATTGTTGAAAGATATTATTTTTCAGAAGGAAGTTTTCAGAACAAATTGAAACAAGATAAAGTAATCCTTGAAGCTGTTAAAATTCTAAAGAACAACAACCAATATTCAAAAATTTTGAGTGGAGCCTAACTCTAGGCTAAATTCTTATCTTTGAACCCTAAAATAGTATGTCACAAACCAAACACAAAGAGAGAACTAGAGCTCAAGAGTCTACAAATGCTATTGAGAGATTATACATCTCAATGCGACACCTATTTAGTAGAGGTTTTTATAAACCCATGGGCATTTCTGGTGAAACCTTGAGAAAATCACTTCTATTATTAAGGCCAGAGATCTATGGTTCAATCGCAGAACCGAGAGTAGAGCTTAACGGACTGGTTTATGTGATTGAGAGACTTCCAGAAGGAATTGAAGAGTGTCAGTTCATTAATCTAACAGCAGATGAGGGATATAGAAATTCACATTTTAAGGTGATTGTTCCTCCAAAAAGGAGAAGAAATTGTTACAGGATTGACAAAGATCAAATGAATATCGAGATTACTAGAGGAAGATCTGAGATCTATGATATTTTAACTCACCTCACTTTTTTGTTTATAGAGTCTCATAAGATCAAAGATCGTGTATTGTTGGATCTTGGTGAGAATGTTACTCGTGAATGGAGTCATTTAGAAGACATAGTGATTCACAACAAAGAATTATCCGATAAAGAAAGAGAAATTACAATTGCCCATTTAGGAAATATCTTAGGTAGAACCTTTGATGAAGTGCAAGAAACTTATAAGAATTTGGCTACTGATGAGAACCCTGATCGTTTTTTCCATCTGATTTATTGGTTGGGGAAATTGGCAATCAACGAAAGTTGTCATCAAAAGAAAAGGGCAGTTACTTTTAGTTCGGTATTGACAGAAAGTATAGGTCATCATATTTATGGTGATATATGGGCCAATAATATCAAGAAAGTCTTAGAAGAAAATGATCTATTAAGTAGACCAATCCATATTATAAGTGCAAATATGCACAGTGTTTTGAATTCTATTTACGCACCCAATGCATTACCAAATGAAGCTAAAGATCATAAAGGATTAGAGCTGTTTCAATTATTGAGTAATGAAGGAAGTGATGCTCTTCATAAGAAGATCAAGAAATATGCTAGTCAGAATGGACTTATTTATATAAAAGACAAATCAGGAACCAATATCAATGTCCAAGTGATCGATACTAGTAAAATTGACTTTGATGCTATTGGTTACAGTAAGGTCAACTCAGCTGGAAAAGAACCTGTGATTATTGTCATGGACTATGCTTTTGGAGAGCAGGCTTATGAAACTATGGATGAGCTTTTGAAGCCTTACAAGAAAGACGGATCTGTGACACATTTGAATGTAGAGTCAGTATCTATCATGGGTAAAGCCGGAATTTTGGAAGGTGGTAAGGGAGATATTATGATTCCTTCTGCTCATATTTTTGAAGGTACAGCAGACAATTATCCGTTTAAAAATGAGTTAACAAAGGAAGATCTAGAAGGCTTTGGAGTTCAATCTTTTGATGGTGCTATGGTAACGGTATTAGGAACCTCTCTTCAAAACAAAGACTTGTTAAAGTTCTTCCACGATTCAACCTGGAATGTAATCGGATTAGAAATGGAAGGAGCACATTATCAGAAAGCAATACAATCTGCATCTAGAATTAGAGGAAATATATCGGAAGATGTGAAGGTGAGATATGCCTATTATGCCTCGGATAACCCATTAGAAACTGGAGCTACTTTAGCTTCAGGAGGATTAGGTCTAACGGGAGTGGTTCCAACATACGCCATCACACAAAGAATATTAGAACAGATATTTTAATTAAATTAAAGAAAAGAATATGTCAACCAATCAAAAGAATAGCGAAGAAGAAGTAGATCTTGGATCCTTGTTTCTCATAATTGGGAATGGGTTTAAGAGACTATTTGCGTTCATTTGGAAACTGTTAACTGGATTGTTCCATTTTGTTATCTTGATTCTTTTATTCTTAAAGGATAACATGATTAAACTTGCAATAGCAGCCATCATTGGTGGTTCTATTGGAGCTTATATGGAATATCAAAAAGAAATCACCTATGGTTCGGATCTATTATTGCAACCTAATTTTAAGAGTTCCAAACAATTATACAATAACATAGATTACTACAATGTCTTAGTGTCTCAAAAGGAATATGATGTTTTGGAGAAAACTTTTGATATAACTCCTGAAGAAGCTCAGTCTATAAGAAAGTTTGAAGTGACCCCAATAAGAACAGACAATGATATCGTTGAAGCCTATGATGAAATGGTATTGTCTATTGACACCCTTACGATCAAAAGTTACTCCTTTGCTCAATTTAAAAAGGAATTTACAGATTTTGATTATAAAATCCATCAGGTTCATGTGGAGGCAGCAGATAGCAAGGTGTTTTCAAAGTTAGATAGTGTGATTATTTCTTCGATTGTAGATAACGACTATTACAAGCGAGTAAAAACAATTACAAGAGAGAACCTTTACAGAACCGACTCATTGTTACGACGTAACTTAGATCAAGTTGATTCATTGCGTCAAGTGTATATGAAGGTGATGTTAGAAGAAGCAAGGAAAGAATCTTCTGGAACTAACATAGATATGGGGAGCAATAATAAGACAACTAAGGAATTAGAGTTGTTCCAAACCAATCGTACTTTGAATAGAGACTTAAAGAATGTTTCTGAAGATATTTCTGATAAGTCTGAAGTGATTAATGTGATCTCTAATTTTCAGCCAGTAGGTAAGGAGATTAAAGGGCTGAGGAATAACAGTATAGTAATCTTTGCTGGATTGGCATTCTTTGCCATGATTGGATTCTTACTGTTGATGAAGTTAAATAGATTCTTGGAGGACTATAAAGTTAAGTAAATGCAAACCTATTTAGTGACTGGTGGAGCGGGATTTATTGGTTCTAACTTTGTCCCCTATTTTTTAGAAGCCAACAAGGATATTCATTTGGTAAATCTTGATTTACTAACCTATGCTGGGGATCTCAACAATTTAAAAGAGATTGAAGATCACCCTCGTTATACATTTGTACAGGGTGATATTTGTGATAGAGAATTAGTAAGTTCTTTGTTTGAAAAGTATGATTTTAGAGGTGTACTCCATTTTGCAGCTGAATCCCATGTTGATAACTCTATTGAAAATCCAGATGCTTTTATCCGCACCAATGTTTTCGGAACATTTACTTTATTAGATGTTGCTAAAAACAGATGGATGCAAGGGCCTCACAATGTCAAAGACCAATATAAAGATGCACGATTTTTGCACGTTTCTACAGACGAAGTATATGGTACATTAGGGAAAACCGGTCTTTTTACAGAAGAAACTCCTTACGCACCAAATAGTCCTTATAGTGCTTCAAAGGCATCTTCGGATTTTTTGGTTAGAAGCTATTTTCATACCTATGGAATGAATGTTGTAACTACAAACTGTTCCAATAATTACGGACCCAAACAGCATGATGAAAAATTGATACCAACCATCATCAGAAAAGCTTTATCTGGAGAGAATATTCCTATCTATGGAGATGGACAAAATGTAAGAGATTGGTTGTATGTATTAGATCATTGCAAGGGAATAGATTTAGTCTTTAAAAATGGACTTGTAGGGGAAACCTATAATATCGGTGGGAGAAACGAAAGAAATAACCTTTATATAGCTCAAACGATCTGTGAGATATTAGATAAGAAAAAACCGAAGGAAGAATCTTATAAATCTCAAATTTCGTTTGTGACTGATAGACCAGGTCATGACTTTAGATATGCAATCGACGCTACTAAATTAGAAACGAATTTAGGATGGAAAGCCGATGAAAACTTTGAGTCAGGTATATTAAAGACTATTGAATGGTATCTCAAAAAATATTTATAAAATGAAGGGAATTGTATTAGCAGGAGGATCAGGTACTAGATTACATCCCTTGACTATTTCAGTCAGCAAACAATTGATGCCTGTTTATGACAAACCAATGGTTTATTACCCTATAGCGACACTTATATCCGCTGGAATAAGAGAAATTCTGATTATTTCAACTCCTTCTGATCTCCCATTATTCAAAAAGTTATTAGGTGATGGAAGTAGAATAGGATGTCGTTTTGAATATGCTGTTCAAGAACATCCGAATGGTTTGGCAGAAGCATTCATAATCGGGGATTCATTTATTGGTGATGATAAGGTTGCTTTGATTCTTGGAGATAACATATTCTATGGAACTGGTCTTTCTGCTTTGTTGAAGGCCAATAATGATCCTGATGGAGGAATCATCTATGCCTATCATGTTCATGATCCAGAAAGATACGGAGTGGTAGAATTTGACGAAAGTGGAAAAGCTGTATCCATAGAAGAAAAACCAAGTGAGCCTAAATCAAATTATGCGGTTCCGGGGATCTATTTCTACGATAATACTGTTGTAGAGATCGCGAAGAATATAAAACCGAGTAACAGAGGTGAGTTGGAGATCACGGATGTGAACAGAGCCTATTTGGATCAAGGAAAATTGCAAGTAAGTATTTTGGATAGAGGCACTGCATGGCTAGACACAGGTACTTTCCATTCTTTAAATCAAGCAGCACAGTTTGTTCAAGTTATTGAAGAACGACAAGGATTAAAGGTAGGTTCTATAGAAGAAGCTGCCTACAGAAGTGGTTTCATTAACCGAGAAGAGTTACACAAATTAGCTCAGCCATTATTGAAGAGTGGTTATGGGAAACATTTATTAGATATCTAATGAAAGTAATAGAGACAGGATTAAAGGATTGTGTTGTTATTGAGCCTAGAATTTATGGAGATTCAAGAGGCTATTTTTTTGAAAGTTACAACCAAAAAAGGTTTAAAGATCTTACAGGTATTGACGTTCAATTCATTCAAGACAATCAATCAAGATCTGATAGAGGAGTATTGAGAGGATTGCACTTTCAGAAAGGAGAGTTTGCGCAAGCCAAGTTGGTGAGAGTAATTCAAGGTAAGGTTTTGGATATTGCGGTTGATTTACGGCCTAATTCATCTACCTTCGGGAAATCTTATTCAGTTGTCTTAACTGGTGATAATAACAGACAGTTATATATACCTCGAGGGTTTGCTCATGGTTTTTCTGTTTTGGAAAATGACACCATCTTCAGCTATAAATGTGATAATTATTATAATAAAGATTCTGAATCTGGAATCATGTATAACGATCCTGCTTTAAACATTGATTGGATGCTTGACGATGACGAGATCCTTTTATCAGATAAAGACAGAGTATTACCCCTTCTTGCAGATCTTCTACAAGATTAATCAATTATAGTCTTGAGTATGAAGTTTGGGAGTGCTCAATTTAGACAATAAATTATTAGTTTTTGAAACAGCTTCTAGATAAAATACAAAACTTTACTAAGACAATAATATTCAAAAATTTTAGTGCATTGGTAATTTTGCAGGTAGGTAATACCTTGCTAGCATTACTCATTATGCCTTATTTGATTAGAGTACTCGGAGTAGGTAACTTTGGGTTATACTCCTTTGCTCTTTCTTTGAGTTTATATTTAGTTATTTTAACAGATTATGGATTTGGTTTTACTGGAGTTAAGCTGATTTCGGTGAATCGACATGATACTCATAAGACATCGGAATTATTTCATGGTATCCAATTCATCAAAACGGTGATTTTGATCCTCATTCTTTCTTTTTATGCTTTATGTATAATGATGATCGATTCATTAGCACAGCATAAATTGCTTTACTTCATTTCCTTTGGAATATTGATTGGTCAGACCATTGTTCCTGTTTGGTTTTTTCAAGGAATGGAGAAAATGAAATATATAACGATCATTAATCTAATGATTCGTGCTATGGCTGTGCTCTTGATTTTTATCCTTGTAAAAGAGCCTGAAGACTTTGATCTGGCAATTGCCTCTCAAGCAATTAGTTTTTTTATTGCCGGAATCTTTTCCTTAGCGCTTGTGTACAAACAGTTTAAGTTGAAATTTGTACTTCCTAAAAAATCTCAGATAAAGGAATTATTGATCAGTTCTAGACATATGTTCTTCTCACATGTGATGCTAAGTCTTTACAAGAATTTCAACGTTGTGTTATTGGGCTTTCTGACTTCTAATGTTGAGGTAGGTTTGTATGCAGCGGCAGAGCGAATAATCAAAGCTGTGAACTCCTTAATAGCTCCCATGTCTCAGGCCATTTATCCAAACTTAAGTCTAAGATTTTCTAAATTGAAGGCGCAAGAATCTGTTAGAAACATGGCAACAATCTCTAAGTATTATGTCATACCCTTATCAATGATAATGCTGCTTCTATTCTTATTTGAGAATGTTGTAGCTGAGTTTTTAGGGATTTCAGATCAAGGGTTCCAATGGGTGTATTTCGTTTTAATTCCAATTATACTTTTTGGAAGTTTGAACTATTTATTGGGTATCGTAGGGCTTGTTAATTTGAATAAAGAGAAATGGTTTCAAAGAGCTACCGTAGTTGGGAGTCTTGTTAATTTCATTCTTTGTTTGGTTTTAGCTCCCACCTATGGAGCTATTGGTTCTGCTATTGCGATTACTACCGCAGAATTTTTAGTATTGTGTATTGTGATCGGTTATTTATTTAATTTAAGTAAATTCCCCAAATAAATCCGAACTAAGAGGAGAATGACTATTCTCCAGAGATAGAAAAATGCATTGGGAATGAGTAAGAGCATATTTGTTCTACATGAGAGAAGTACTAAAGAACACTTTGTTGCACTTGAATCTTATGCAAACGAAAATGAGCTTACAATCAAATATCGTGAGTTTCAGATTGGACGTTTTATAATAAAAAGCATCCTTAGGTTAGATTTTACTTTATTCGTTCAACAACTTAAAAATGTATTTTTTTTCTTGGGAATGTTGTTTACTAAAGACAAATGTATTGTCATAGGTATTGCCCCCTTGAACAGCAGTTTGCTTCTACTGAAGTTATTCCTGAAAAACCATCATCTTTTTTTATTTACTTCTTGGATGGAATGGTCAGGAAATCGATTTCCAAGAAATAATGACTCAACCTCAAGCAGACTTAGAAATTCTTGGCGGAAGTTTTTAGAGCAAGATATTAAAGGTGTTTTTGCTATTACCCAAAGTTCAGGGGCAAATTTATCACAGAATTATAAATTAGATGTGCCAATTTCTATTGTAGGTCACTCAATTGATAATTCAATACCTGTTAAAACAAGAAAAAGAGAATCAGTATCAAATGGAATAACCCAGTTGATTTTCGTCGGCAGATTAGTAGAGACTAAAGGAGTTAGTGATATGATTCAATTAATGAATCTTTTGGATCCACAGAAATATCACTTGAAAATTGTTGGCGATGGTCCGCTTAGCAAAGAAGTGGAGTCTGAATCATCCAAAAGAACAAATATTGAGTATTTAGGGTTTATTAAAGATAAGGCTAGATTGTATCAATTATATTCAGAAAGTGATTTTCAGCTTTTGTTTTCTAAAAGATCAAAGATCAATTTTTGGGAAGAGCTCTTTGGAATGGTTATCATTGAAGCCATGTATTGTGGAGTACCCACCATTGCAACAGATCATGTGGGACCAAGGTCAATTATTAAGAATGGAGTGAATGGTTTTCTTGTTGAGGAGGAGAATTTAATAGAAGAGACGCTTCAAATATTAAAAGATAATCTTAATAGAATTGAAAAAATAGGGACAGAGTCAAAAAGCACCGCTCAACGCTTCTACAAAAAAAACTTGTCGAAAGAGTGGGCTAAAATACTAGACCGTTTTATCTTAGACCCATAATTCCTTGCTAAGCAGATGAAATACGAAGAAAAAGATCAAAGTTATTATGCAAACGTCAGGTCCGACCTTTTAAGCATCCTTCCCAAGTCCTATAATGGAATTCATGTTCTGGAAATTGGTGCAGGTAACGGATCAACCTTAGCATATTTAAAGAAAAAGGGAGTTGCAAATTGGGTAGTAGGAATAGATATTCCCGAGAGCAAGAGAGAATCAATTTCAGAGCTCATAGACGAGTTTATCTATGGTGATATCGAAGAATTAGACATTGATCGACTTGAAAACTCCTTTGACTGCGTAATCTTAGCTGATGTCCTTGAACACTTGGTGTTTCCTGATAAGGTATTGAATAAGGTTCAGCACATATTGAAAAAAAATGGAATTGTGCTAGTTAGCATGCCAAACGTTAGACACTTTCAGACGTTCAAGAATATTTACTTGAAAGGTGATTTTGCGTATGAAGAATCAGGGTTATTTGACTTTACCCACTTGAGATTTTACTGCAAGAAGAATATAGAAGATCTTCTCACGCTGAATGGTTTTGAAATACAAAAGACCTTGAGTGCCTTGAGAGTTTATGAAGGAAAATCGATAGCAAAATTAATCAATAAACTTACCTTTGGATTGATTGAGGAGTTTCTAACTGTTCAGTACTTCATTAGAGCTAATATTAAAAATTAGGCATTTGCTGGAATATGGTAAGAGTTGATTTATCAATCATCATTGTAAACTATAATGGTAAACATTATTTAAAGGAATGTTTGCAATCAATTAAGACTCATTGTTCTTCTTTAGCTTATGAGGTCGTTATAGTTGACAATCTATCTACAGATGGGAGTCAAGAATTCATAAAGTCAAAATTTTCTTGGGTTCGATTGATTGAGAATAATTCAAATGACGGGTTTGCAAAAGCTAATAATTTGGGTGTTGAAATAGCCAAAGGGGAGGTGATTTTATTGTTGAATAATGATACCGTTCTAGTCCAAGATTTTTCAAATTTAGTTTCTGAAGTAAAAAAGGAATCCATAGGTGCGATTACCATTCAAATGTTGAATGGAAATGAGGAGTATACTCCATCTTTTGGTAAGTTTCCATCACCCTTTAGTTTGCTAAAAATAGCAAATATGAATGATAATAGATCTGATTTAGTTTCTGGAAATTTCAATAAAACTGTTTATTCTATGGACTGGATCTCTGGATCTTTTGTATTGACCAAAAAGTCAGATTGGGATTTAGTAGGAGGCTTAGACGAAGATTATTTCATGTATGTGGAAGATGTAGATTTCTGTAGGAAATTAAAGAATCATCACAAACAAATATTATTTTATCCTGATTATCGTTATATTCATTTTGTGGGTTTCAATTCTAGTAGAGAATTGAAATTAATCAAAGGATATCACATCTATTGTGAAAAGCATTTCAAAGGGTTAAATGCAGTAATTGGAAAAATGATGTTAAGAATAAATTATGTCTATAAAAGAGTCTTTAAAAATATTCGTTGACGCCTATCTTCTTAACAAAGAATTTCAAGGGATAAAGACATATGTAAGAGAGCTTTATAAAGAGTTCTCACGAAGAAATCCAAATGTTCAGATCTATTTTGGATGCTTTGAGTCTAAGGAATTAATCAAAGAATACAAAGAGTTTGATAATATCAATTTGATTTTCTACTCGAATCAGAATCGGGTAAAAAGAATGCTAATTGAGATTCCAAAACTGATTGAAAAATATGAGTTCGACTTTGCTCATTTTCAGTATTTAATTCCCCTACAAAGAAGCTCAAAAACTCGTTATATTGTTACAATACATGATATCCTGTTCAATGACTTTCTCGATGATTTTACAAAATCATATAAACTAAAGAGAAATTCACTATTTAAATTCAGCGCAAAGAAAAGTGATTATCTATGCACAGTTTCAGAGTATTCAAGTGAACGCATAAAGGAGGTTTATAAGATTAATAAACCCATTTATATTACTCCTAATGGAGTCAATAAGAAGTATTTCTCAGCATATAATAAGACCGATGAAGAGAATCTTATTGAAACCAAATTCAATGTGAGTAATTACTTATTATATGTTAGTAGAATAGAACCTAGAAAGAATCATCATGTTGTTTTACGCTTATTTAAGCAGTTGGATCCAAATTATCAGCTGGTTTTTATTGGTGAGAGAACCTTCCGCAATAAAGAACTTGAAAAAGAACTAAGTAACCTAGATGAATCTGTGATGAAAAGAATCCATTTTTTCAATGGAATAGATGATAATGATCTCTTGTCTTTCATCAGGGCGTCTAAAGCATTTATCTATCCTTCGAAAGCAGAAGGGTTTGGAATTCCTCCCTTAGAAGCAGGAGCTGCTAAAATTCCGGTGTTATCTTCCAACGCAACTGCAATGGGAGATTTTGATTTTTTTGAACCCTATCATATTAATTTTCAGAATGAAGAAGAAGTGTTCTTATCTTTACAGAAGATGCTATCTCATGATAATTCATCTAGATTGGATGATATCAGCAGTGCAATTGAACGACAGTATTCTTGGGAAAGATCCTGTATAGTATTAGAGTCAATTATTAAAGGTTAATGAAATTACACAAGAGCGTTTATCGGGTTATCTTTTTGTTGTTCATTCTTGTGCAAACATTTTTTCCTTCGGTAGAATTATCTGTATTGATCTCAGGGACCTTATCTCTTGTGTTATTGATGGTTGAGCCCCTAAAGTTCTCAAGAAGTTTGTCAATTTTAATCTCATATTTATTGGCGATTCTTGTGTTCGGTTCGCTTTCTTCGTTGTTTTATGATTACGAGCTATTTGACCGATTGAGAGATGTTGTTCATTTCTTGAAACCTGTTCTTTTGTGCTTTTTGGCTTATCTGCTTATTATTAGAATTGACAATACAAGATACGTCTTGCGATTGATCGTATTTCTAGGAGTATTTTTAGCAATAAAACATTTCATTACATTGGCATTTGCCGATTTGCCGGATGAGTTTAGAATAGATAGAGTAAGGGCCAAAGCAGGAGCAAGTAATTTTATAGAACTAGTATCACTGATTATTTTATTGGCATTTAACAAGTCTACAAGAATTATAGGTCCACAAACAAGGAGGTTAATTCTACTTATTTTATTTGCATCCTTCGTTTTGTACTTCTCAAGAATCATGATCCTGGGCTTGGTAATATTTACTTTGTCTATTTACGGTTTCACAAAACTGACAAGGAGAGCCTTTGAATATTCCTTGATTGTTCTAACATTATTTGGTCTCTTCTTTTTATATCTAAATTCTGTTGAAATTAAACAAGATCAAGAAGGTTTAGCAAAGCTTTTTTATAAGATTAAAATATCTCCAGGTGAAGTTTTCGCTGCTCCTTCAAGTTATGATCCATCTAATCACAAAGAAATATTTAAACATTGGAGAGGATATGAGGCCAAAATGGCTTTTAATCAAATGGATGGAAACATTTGGCATTATATTAAAGGCAAGGGTTTTGGGGCTATGGTAGATTTAGGATTTAAGGCTCCAGTTGGAGGTGATGATGGTTTAAGATATATTCCTCACCTTCATAATGGTTATATATATCTTTTTTACAAAGTAGGTATTATCGGTCTTCTCATGTATTTAGTTCTGGTTTACAACATCTACAAACAGGTTTACCTTAAAACGTATAGTCTCAAAGAAAATGTTTTGCGCAGAATTATTTCTGGTTTTGGGGTTTATTATTTTGCATCAAGTTTGGTAATTACAGGGCTGTATAATTTGGCTGAGATTTCCATGTTTTGCTTGGGGATGTTCATCGCCCTGGCTGATATTGAAGTCAAGAACAGTAAATTAAAAATAAATGGCTAAACTTAGAATAGAAGATTATTGCTCTATTTCATTAGGGTTAGCCTTGGTTGGTTTGCTCTTGCCATTGAACTTAAGTAATATCGCAGTGGGAGTGCTTTTAGTAACTTCATTTGTGGCTTTTCTATTAGATAAGCAAAGAAAATTTCCAAGTGCAAATCAATGGGTTTTTGCTGGATTCTTTTTGTTATTTATTGTCGGAATATTTTTTACAGAAGATTTAAAATACGGACTCAGAATATTGGAAAGGAATATTGTCTGGGTTTTAATACCCTTATTAGTTCCATTAGGCTTGCGTTTGAGCAAAAGATCTCGGTATAAACCTTTTTTGGCATTTGTCATTGGAATTCATTTATTAGTTGCTTTTCTGTTCATTAACGCCCTAATACGATTTTTTGATGCGGGAGATTCACTAGTGTTCTATAATGTGAAACTTACAGAAGTCATCAATTTTCACCCTGTTTATTTAGCAGTTTACTTTCTTTTCGCCATGTTGACTTTATTCTATTTGTGGAGCGAAAAGTATCTCCTTACTCCGAGATATTTGAAGGTAATTATTGTCATTTTTGATGTTATAGCACTTATTCTTCTTTCTTCAAAAATGGTGCTTGGGTCCTTAATTTTTATTTCTCTATTTCTGGTAATTAGAAAATATAGAAGTCGAAAGGCAGTCATAGGATCACTATTAGGAGTTTTACTATTAGGAGTCGTAGTAATGCAGTTTGAAGAGACTCGAAATAGAATTAACGATTCTTTGTTTTCTTCATGGGAATTATTAGAAAAAGAGACATTCCTTTACAACGATCCGTTTACTGGGATTACAGTAAGATTAATCACTTGGAAATTCACAATGCAGAAGTTTTTTGAACAAGAGAATGTCTTGCTGGGAGTTGGTACTGGAGATGGAAGAAATTTTATTAATGATGTCTATCGGGATCGAAAAATGGACGACGCTGGTTACCTAAATTTCAATATGCATAATCAGTATCTCGAATATCTAATAAAATTTGGGGTTTTAGGGCTAATTTATTTCTTAACAATCCTATTTTTGTCCTTCAAAAAAGCAATACAGGGTAGAAATAGTTTGTACTTTTCATTTTTGTTGATCTTCTGCATATTTTCCATGACAGAATCTAACTTAGAAGTGCAACGTGGAATCGTTTTTTTTGTTTTGATTAACACGATTTTCTACTTCTCTCCCGAGAAATCTATAGAGAAAAAAAATGTCTAAAAAAAGAATAGCCATTATCGGTACGGTGGGTATACCAGCTAAGTACGGAGGGTTTGAAACACTGACAGAACAGTTGGTGAAAAACTTGCATACGGAGTTTGATTTTACCGTTTACTGTAGTGGTTTGTCTTATGATAATAAAGAGGACTATCCTTTGGCAAAACGAATTTTTATTCCTCTGGATGCTAATGGTAAATCGAGTATTATCTATGACTTTATTTCCATCATTCATGCCGTTTTTTATGCAGATGTAATTTTACTTTTAGGAGTGAGTGCAGCTTTTATGATTCCCTTTGTGAAGTTGTTTTCAAAGACGAAGGTGATCACTAATATTGATGGTTTAGAATGGAAAAGAGAGAAGTGGAAGGGGTTTGCAAAGGTCTATCTGAAATATCAAGAAAAGATTGCCGTAAAGCAGAGTCATATTGTGGTTTCCGATAATTTGGCAATTCAAGAATATGTTACTTCTGATTATAAAAGAAAAACAAGTTGCATTGCTTATGGTGCTGACCACGTAAGAGAGGTAGATAAGAAAGCCTCTAATGATAAGTATGCCTTTTCAGTTTGTAGAATAGAGCCAGAGAACAATGTTCATGTAATTTTGGAGGCCTTCTCTGAAACAGACAAGCGCATTGTTTTCGTGGGAAATTGGGACACCGGTAAGTATGGTCGAGAAGTAAGGGCTAAATATCAAGGATACGACAATATAGAGTTCCTGGATCCAATATATGATCAGAAACGATTAGATGAGCTAAGGGCCAATTGTTATGTATATATACATGGTCACAGCGCAGGTGGAACAAACCCATCCT
Organism: uncultured Flavobacterium sp.; assembly: GCA_964505885.1. Lineage (GTDB taxonomy): Bacteria > Bacteroidota > Bacteroidia > Flavobacteriales > Flavobacteriaceae > Polaribacter. The sequence continues at coordinate 4,661 of CAZDKB010000023.1, read as the reverse complement.
TGGTTGAAGCGATGTGGTTAGGATTGCCAGTTATTTGTTGGGACGTTGTATACAATCGTGAAACTACACATGAAAAAGCCTTGTTTTTTGGAAATAAGAACGACTTAAAGTTATTGCTGGATTCAGAAGAAAAGTTGTTTGAAAAGGTGGCTTCTGAATTAAGAGCATTAGCCTATGATAATTATAATTGGAAAAAAATTGCCAGTCAGTATAAGGCTCATATGTTGGGTTATGAAAAATTTTCATTATCCGATAAACCCATCATATCAGGTACAATCGTTCTTTATAAAAACGATGTGGACATGCTGAAAAAGGCTGTAGATAGCTTTTTGTCAACACCTTTAAAGAAGAAATTGTTCTTGGTAGATAATTCTCCAACCGATAAGCTCAGTTACGAGTTTGATCATCCTGATGTAGAATATGTATACATCGGTCAGAATGTAGGTTATGGTAGAGCAAATAATTATATTACAAGATTTATTGAAGAAAATTCAACCTATCATTTGGTATTAAACCCAGATGTATACTTTGATAATAAAGTAATTTTAGAACTGATAAGTGAGTTAAATAGAGATGATAATCTCTCAGTGATCGCTCCTAAAACTCTGTATCCAGATGGTGTTTTTCAGCATTCATGTAGACGATATCCTTCGTTTCTAGAATTGCTATTCAGAAGACTTAGAATTTTTAAAACAATCACCGATAAGGGAGAATACAAGGATTTAGACCTTTCTAGATCATTTTATCCAGATTTTATTCAAGGTGCATTTCTTCTTTTTCGAACTTCAGAATATCTAAAACTGGGCGGATTCGATCAGCGTTATTTCATGTATATGGAGGATGTGGATATTTGTAGAAAGATTGATCTTACTAAGAAAAGGAAACTATATTACCCTGAAGTACTTATTTACCATCACTATACAAAAGGATCTGCAAAAAATTTAAAGTTGTTTTTTCACCATTTTTTATCAGCAATTCAATATTTTTACAAATGGACGTTTGTCAAAAACAACGTATAACCAATGCTTGATTTTTTAGACCCTAATCTATTTAAGTATACTTTAATTGCTACGATAGGTTCATTTTTGCTAACCTTTTACTTGGTTCCTAAGATTATTAATGTGGTTAATCACAAGGAGCTTATGGATCATCCAAATGCAAGAAGTTCGCATGAACAACTAACACCAACCTTTGGAGGAATCGCTTTTTATATTGTATTAGTCCTTGTACTTCTTTTTTTAGGAAAAAATGTAGATGATAACAATATTGCCTTGAATGTGATTGGAGGGATCACTATTTTATTGTTTACAGGTTTGAAGGATGATCTTGTAGTTATTTCAAACATATCCAAGTTAATAGGGCAGATTTCTGCAGTTTGTGTTTTCTTATACATGACAGATTACACCGTAATTGATTTTTATGGAGCCTTTGGTTTAAATGAGATCAATGGAGTATTTGGTTTTGGATTTATGCTTTTAATGATGCTCTCAATTATCAATTCCTTTAATTTGATTGATGGAATCGATGGTCTTGCAGCCTCAATTGGAGTTATTACCTTATGTTTTTTTGGAGCCATTTTTTATCTTTTAGAAGACATCTTTTTCTGTGTTATGGCCTTCGGATTAGTAGGTGCTCTGATTGCTTTTTTACGGTTTAACTTTTCAACTAGAAAAAAGATCTTCATGGGTGATACAGGATCCTTGATTTTAGGATTTGTCGTATCAGTAATGTGTGTGCATTTTTTAAATCTAAGCTTCGGAGAGTTCGAAAAAGTACTCGTAAAACCTCAAAACGGATTCTTTGCCTTACTTGCGATTATTGTATTTCCATTTTTTGATATGATCAGGGTATTCATCCTCAGGATTTTGAACAAGAAAAATCCATTATTAGCAGATAATAATCATACGCATCATATACTCTTGAATTTAGGAAATTCTCACACAAGATCTAGTTTACTAATCGTCCTTAGCAGTATTGTTGTTTCTTTGTTGTTGTATTTGGCAACCACAGAAGTGAATAACTCTTGGATTTTGTTAGGAATATATGCCCTTACTTTTCTGTCCTTTTACATTGCCTTTATTAAATTTACATCCGAAAAGAAATAGGATACTAACATTATTTTTAGTTTCATCAGATGAACATACTTATTTTAGGATCAGGAGGAAGAGAACATGCCTTTACATGGAAGTTATCTCAGAGTAGTAAAGTGAAGAACATTTTTGTAGCCCCAGGAAATGCAGGGACTTCTCAAATTGCTACCAATGTTTCCGTAAACCCAACAAACTTCACAGAAGTGAAAAGCCTTGTTATTGAAAAAAGTATTGACATGGTAGTTGTTGGTCCTGAAGCTCCTTTAGTGGAAGGGGTGCATGACTTTTTCTTAAATGACCTAGATCTTAAAGATATACCAGTTATAGGTCCGAAGAAAGATGGAGCCTTATTAGAAGGAAGTAAAGATTTTTCTAAAGAGTTTATGTTTAAACACGGTATTCCTACTGCGAGATATCAATCTTTTGATAAGTCGACCTTAACCGAAGGAAAGGCTTTCTTAGAAACCTTTGAACCTCCTTTTGTTTTAAAAGCAGATGGACTAGCAGCAGGGAAGGGAGTATTGATCTTAGATTCGTTAGAAGAAGCCAAGTCTGAATTGGAAGAAATGGTTTCTAATCAAAAGTTTGGTGAGGCTTCTACTACAGTAGTTATAGAGGAATTTTTGAAGGGTATAGAATTGTCTGTCTTCGTCTTAACTGATGGGAAAAGCTATAAAATCTTGCCTTCAGCAAAAGATTATAAAAGAATTGGTGAAGGAGATAAAGGATTGAACACAGGAGGTATGGGAGCGATTTCTCCAGTTCCATTTGCGGACTCTGATTTCCTGACAAAGGTGGAAGAAAGAGTGGTGAAACCTACAATAGACGGACTCCAAAAAGATGGAATAGACTACAGAGGATTTATTTTTATCGGATTGATGAATGTGGCAGGAGATCCTTTTGTGATAGAATACAACGTAAGAATGGGTGATCCAGAAACAGAAGTTGTGTTGCCAAGAATAGAATCGGATTTATTTGAACTGTTTGACGGTGTCGCAAAACAAAACCTTAATGAAAAAGAGTTCTCGGTTACTTCGCAAACAGCTACGACTGTGATGTTGGTATCAGGAGGTTATCCAGAGGCTTATGAAAAAGGAAAAACCATTTCTGGATTGGATAAGGTTAATGGGTCCCTTGTTTTTCATGCGGGAACCAAAGCTCAGAATGACCATGTTGTGACCAGTGGAGGTAGAGTCATGGCAATTACTTCATTCGGAGATTCCATCCAAGAAGCCCTGGAAAGATCTTATGATAATATCAAAGAGATTCATTTTGATAAGATGAATTATCGAAAAGATATAGGATTCGACTTAACTTAATACCTATATTGCCGTTGAAATGGCAATAGAAAAGAAAATCATCATTGCACCTCTGAACTGGGGATTGGGTCATGCCTCTCGATGCATTCCAATTATTCATGCTTTGATACGTTCTAATTTTACACCTGTAATTGCCAGTGATGGTGGAGCTTTGGAATTTCTGAGAAAGGAATTTTCTTCCTTGGAATCCATTGAATTACCCTCTTATAAGATTTCCTATAATAAGAACCTCAAGTGGAATTTGATCAAGAAGATGCCTGTTATTCGCAAAGCAGTGAAAAGAGAGCATGAATTGATCCAAGAATATCTTAAAGCACATCCTGAAGTTGTTGGTATCATCTCGGATAATCGTTTTGGAGTCAATTCTTCTTTGGTTCCATCTGTATACATTACCCACCAGCTTTTTGTTCCAGCTGGAATCTTAACACCCTTTACCACATTAGTTCATCAGCGGATCATCAAGAAGTTTGATCAATGTTGGGTGCCTGATGAACCAGGATCAAAGTTCTCAGGAAGACTTTCAAGAACGACTTCACAATTGAATCAAAAGTTCATTGGTGTTCTCAGTAGATTTCAAAAGGAACAATTGGACAAGACTATTGATATTTTGATTGTATTATCGGGTCCCGAACCCAATAGAACTGAGCTCGAAAAGAAGATCACCACAAAATTCTATGGAACGGAATTAAATGTTTGTATGGTTCAAGGGAAAGTTGAAACCAACCAAACCAGAACGGTCCACGGAAAGTTTACTGTCTATAATTTTGTCTTGACCGAGCAATTAGAGAATCTGCTAAATTCAGCCAAATATGTGATTTGTAGGTCTGGATATTCTTCTATAATGGATTTGGTTTCCTTAGGAAAAAGAGCATTATTGATCCCAACAAAAAACCAAAGTGAACAAGAATATTTAGCCTATTATTTAAAAGAGAAAGGGCTTTTTGATATTGTGAAAGAACAAGACTTATTATCCCAAAAGATATATCTAGAATCTGATGTTTCTGCTCATTACTTCAAACAGCAAGCACTGGATTCTAAATTATTTAGCCTTTTCCAGAGTGAATGAGAATTCAGACCCTTGTCCGAAGGTACTTTTAAGAAGAATAGTCTCGTTATGAGCTTCAATGATATGTTTTACGATAGCTAACCCCAGACCAGAACCTCCTTGATCTCTAGATCTACTTTGGTCCACACGATAGAATCTTTCAAACAAACGAGAGAGGTGTTCCTGTTTGATTCCCTCACCATCATC
>CAZDKB010000022.1:0-29094 GCA_964505885.1 uncultured Flavobacterium sp. | reverse complement strand
GTCATCCTTTATATCAAACTCATGCACCTTCATTTGTTGAATACAATAATTTGTGATTGATAAAATACTCTTCATATCTTCAATCGCATTGATCATGTTCTCCTTTAACAACTGAAAATCCCTATGATAACCGCTTGGTAGGTTATTTGTAATCAAGATCATTTCTGATTGCAAGGCTTGTATCTTATTACTCTTTGCACGAATCAATTCAAAAACATCCGGATTCTTTTTATGAGGCATAATACTGCTTCCAGTAGTCAGTTCATCAGGGAAAGAAACAAAACCAAAATTCTGACCCGCATACAAACAGACATCCATGGCAAATCTTGCTAAGGTATTTCCGATACTTCCTAAAGCCGCAGAAATGGTTCTTTCATTCTTTCCTCTGCTCATCTGTGCAGCCACTACATTATATTTTAAATTATCGAACCCTAATTGTTTGGTCGTAAACCTTCTATCAATAGGAAAAGAACTCCCGTAACCTGCAGCAGATCCCAAAGGATTTTGATCAACAGACTTGATAGCTGCGTTCAAGAGGTATACATCATCTACTAAAGTTTCTGCATAACCAGACAGCCACAACCCGAAAGAGGATGGCATGGCAATCTGCAAGTGTGTATAACCAGGTAACAGAACTGCTTTATGCTCTTGTGCTAGATTTAATAGTGTATTAAAAAGAGTCTTTACCAAAGATTTGATCTCTAACAGGTTCTCTTTATAATACAAATGAAGCGCTACCAAAACCTGGTCATTTCTAGACCTTGCAGTATGAATCTTCTTCCCTACTTCTCCGTATTTCTCAGTAAGGTCAAATTCAATTTTAGAATGTACATCTTCAAATTGTTCTGCAATCTCAAATTTACCATCTAAACATTGTTGATGTAAATCTTTAAGTCCCTCTGTGATCTGTTGAAGTTCTTCATCATTTAAGATCTTAATAGAGTGCAACATTTTCGCATGTGCGAAAGAAGCTTTGATATCGTATTTAGCAATATGAATATCTACCTCTCTATCGTTTCCTACGGTGAATTTTTCTATTTGTTCATCAATAGAATATCCTTTGTCCCAGAGTTTCATCTCGTTCGTTTATTTGTTTAGTTGTTGATTTGTTTAGTTGTTGAGTCGATGACTTTTTTGGAAACAAGACTCAAAACCTCTTTAGCTTCCTTTCTCTTGTCTCTTGTCTCATGTTTCTTGTCTCTTGCTACAAAATTCGCTCTAATAATTGAATATACAAACTGATTCCTTCTTCGATCTCGTTTATATAGATAAATTCATCAGCGGTATGAGATCTTGTGCTATCTCCTGGACCTAGTTTTAGAGACGGACAGCTCAAAACCGCTTGATCCGATAAAGTGGGAGATCCATAGGTTTCTCTTCCTAGAGTAATTCCGGCCTGGACCAATTCATGGTCTATAGGAATGGAAGAAGAATTCAATCGAAGACTTCTTGGAATAATCTCAGTGCAAGGCGATTCTCTTTGTAGAATATTGGCTATTTCCTGATTCGAGTATTTGTCATTAACTCGAACATCCACTACCAAATCTACCACGGCAGGAATCGCATTGTGTTGTTTTCCTCCGTTGATCTGAGTAACGGTCATTTTTACTTTTCCTAATGCCTCCGATTCTTTTTCAAACGTATAATCTTGGAACCATTTTAATACTTCAATCGTATTGTAAATAGCGTTGTCATTATTAGGATGAGCTGCATGACCAGGAGTTCCCTTTACTTTCGCATCAAAAACCACCAAACCTTTTTCAGCAACCGCTAGATTCATTAAAGTTGGTTCTCCAACAATAGCAACATCGACTTTTGGAATGATAGACAACATACTGTTCAAACCATTAGGACCACTACTCTCCTCTTCTGCCGACCCAACAATAACAAGGTTATAATTCAAATCTTTCTGATGATAGAAATAGGTAAAAGTAGCCATCAAAGAAACCAAACAACCACCCGCATCATTAGACCCTAAACCGTATAGCTTACCATCTTCAACAATAGCTTTAAACGGATCTTTGGTATAGCCTTTATTCGGTTTTACAGTATCATGATGAGAGTTCAATAATAAAGTTGGTTTTGATTCGTCGTATTCTGGATGAACCGCCCAAACATTGTTTTGAGTTCTTCTATATTTAATCTCATATCTTTCAAACCAAGCCTCTAATAAAGCTGCCGTTTGATCTTCTTCCGAAGAAAAAGACTGAGTTTCTATGAGGTTCTTAAGAAGTTGTATAGCTTCTTTTGTAAGTTCAGTTATATTCATTTGTTATCTAATTAAAGATTTCTCGATTGCACTCGAAATGACAATTTTATGTAATGATTGTATGTTTTATTTGAGAATCAAAGATCATATCTGGTTTACCAAGATGAATGTTCTTGACTCCCTTGTCCATAGCATAAAAACAATTATCCAATTTAGGGATCATTCCTTCAAAGATGATTCCTTCAGATTTTAGTCTTTCATAATGACTTTGATTTAACAATTCTACCACAGAATCTGAGTCTTCAACATCCATCAACACACCACTCTTTTCGAAGCTGTAGAACAGTTCTACCTCAAAATCTTCCGATAGTGCAATGGCAATCTCAGAAGCGATCGTATCAGCATTTGTATTCAATAGTAGACCTTTTTGATTATGTGATATAGCACAAAAACTAACAGTCACATTATTCTTTAGCAGTAGATTCATGACCTTAGTTTTCACTTCAATGACATCGCCGACGTAACCATAATCAATTTCTTTAACAGGTCTTTTCTTAGCAATTATTGAATTTCCATCTGCACCAGAAAAACCTACTGCATTACAGCCGTAAGCTTGTAATTTGGCAACGATATTCTTGGATATCTTTCCGGCGTACATCATCGTAATCACATCTAAAGTAGATTCATCAGTAATTCTTCTGCCATCAACCATTTTTACAGGAATTTGCATTTGTTCTGCCAATCTAGATGCTAGTTTTCCACCACCATGAACCAGCACTTTCTTTCCTTCTAATTTTGAAAAGGACTCTAAGAAAGCATCCAAAGCATTGGAATCATCGATGATGTTTCCGCCTATTTTTATGACTTTTATTTTTTCCATACCAAATCCTCTAATATCTTCTTTAACGCAAATTGTGCAGAATACGTTCTATTTCCAGCCTGAGGAATTACAATCGAATTCTCACCATCCAAGACTGCATCTTCCACTACTACATTTCTTCTGACAGGTAAACAGTGCATAAACTTTGCATTTCCCAATTTCTCTTTCGTGATCATCCAATCAGAATCTGTATTCAGGATCTTGCCATAATCAGAATAAGAACTCCAGTTCTTAGCATAGACAAAATCCGCGTCTTCTAAAGCCTTATCTTGATCGTTATGCAGTGTCGCGTTCTCTGTGAATTTTGAATTCAGTTCATAACCTTTTGGATGAACAATATGAAAGTCTATATCTAAAACCGACATCATTTTTGCGAATGAATTCGGTACCGCATGCGGTAAAGCCTTCGGATGTGGTGCCCATGACAAAACGACCTTCGGTTTCTTCTTATCTGTATATTCTTCAATGGTAATTGCATCAGCCAAGGCCTGTAAAGGATGACCCGTAGAACTTTCCATACTCACCACAGGTACAGTTGAATATTTCTGGAATCCGTTTATGATATATTCCGACTCATCTTTTTCCTTATCATCTAACGAAGGAAAAGCTCTAACCGCAATGATATCAGCATATTCCGACATTACATGAGCGGCTTCTTTGATATGTTCGGCCTTATCTAGATTCATAACAGTACCATCTTCAAACTCGAGATTCCAGGTTTGAGAAACATTCATCACCATGACTTCCATTCCTAGATTCTTAGCAGCCTTTTCTGTGCTCAAGCGTGTACGCAAACTCGAATTAAAGAATAACATCAATAAGGTCTTGTTGGTTCCTAAAGCTTTATACTGATGTGGTTTTTTCTTTAATTTGATCGCTTCTTCAATCGCCTGAGGAATGTCCTCAATATCATGGATGTCTAGATATTTCTTCATGATGTATGTTTGTAAATTTCTTGTTTCTTGTTTCTTGTTTCTTGTTTCTTGATTCTAATTTGGTATTCAACCTATTCAGGCTGCTGATCTCTTAGCGATTTCTTTCCTAACAGCCCCTATAAACTGATTGATATGTTTTGTTCTAATCGTTAAGGGAGGTAGTATTCTTAGTACATTCGGATTCTTTGAACTTCCCGTGAATATTTTATGCTTGTAGATAAGTTCCTTTCTTAACTCAGCAACAGGAAAATCAAACTCTAATCCCAACATTAAACCTCTCCCTTTGATCTTTTTCACTTGTGGAATTGTCTTTGCTTCCTCTTTAAAGTGTTTGGAAATCTTTTGTGCATTCTCCATTAGGTTTTCTTCTTCCATCACTTCTAAAACTGAAAGAGAAGCTGCACATGCCAGATGATTTCCTCCAAACGTAGTTCCTAACAATCCATAAGAGGCTTTAAACTTAGGGTGAATTAATATTCCACCCACAGGAAATCCATTTCCCATTCCTTTTGCTATAGAAATGATATCCGGATCTATTTCATGATGCTGAAAAGCAAAGAAATCTCCCGTTCTTCCAAATCCAGATTGAACTTCATCGGCAATCAAAATAGCGTCATATAACTTACATAGTTTATCTAAGCCTTGGTAAAAGCTTGTACTTGCTTCATCTAAACCTCCGACACCTTGAATACATTCTACGATCACAGCGCAGACATCTCCCTTTTGTAAAGATGTTTCAACAGCTTTTAAATCACCAAGCTGAATCAACTCTACTTCTTGTTGGGCATTGATTGGTGCTATAATGTTTTGGTTATCCGTAACCGCAACTGCTGCTGATGTTCTTCCGTGGAAACCATTGGTGAAAGCAATAATCTTTTTCTTTTGGGTATGAAAAGAAGCCAATTTCAAAGCATTCTCATTGGCCTCTGCTCCACTATTGCATAAAAAGAGTGAATAAAAATTACATCCTGAAACCTGTTGAAGTTTCTTCGCTAATTCCAGCTGTAGTGGATTCTGAATTGAATTGCTATAAAACCCAAGATTCCCTAGTTGCTCACTAACCTTCTTTACATAAGTTGGATGCGAATGACCAATTGAAATCACAGCATGACCTCCATACAAATCCAAATATCTTTGATCTTCTTGATCGTACACATAGACATCATCTCCTTTTACAGGAGTGATATCGAATAAGGGATATACATCAAACAAACTCATAACTGATCGGTTTTTATAGAGTTAATTTTGTTGAACGAAGCCACCATTCCTTGTATCAAAGAAGAACTCAATCCTTTGTGCTCCATTTCATTGAGTCCTTCTATGGTACAACCTTTGGGAGTAGTTACTTTATCAATTTCCTGCTCTGGATGATTCCCTGTATTAATGAGTAAACTTGCGGCTCCCTCACATGTATTCATGGCTAGCTCTTGAGCTTCTTTGGCGTCAAATCCTAACTGAATAGCAGCTTGAGTCGTAGCTCTGATCAGTCTCATCCAAAATGCGATTCCACTAGCGCAAACTACCGTAGCGGCTTGCATTAAATGCTCTGGAATCACAATAGAACTTCCTAGTCTATTGAAGATGGCTTCAGCAATCTTGATTCTTTGAGCGCCTTTTTCATTGCTGCACAAGCAAGTCATCGACTTCCCTACGGCAATGGCTGTATTTGGCATGGCTCTGATCACAAACTGATCTTGTCCAACCAAACTCTCCATTTTAGCCAAGGAGAAGCCTGTTATGGTTGAGATCAATACATGTTTCTCTGTCAAAAGGTCTTTGATATCATTTAAAATTCCTTCCAAATGTGCTGGCTGAACCGCAAAGATCAAGATGTCTGAATTCTTTACAGCTTCTTTATTGTCTGTCGTTAAGTAGACATTTTTATAACCTTCAAAATCCTGAATGCTATTCAGATTTCTCTTGGTCAAATAAAGTGATGTGATCGCATTTGTGGTTATCAAACCTTTAGCGATCGAACATCCTAAATTTCCTGTTCCTATAATGGCAATTTTCATGTTGTTTTCTTTTATGTTTTTATACTTGTCATCTCGAGCTTGTCGAGAGATCTTATTATTAAAGATTCCTCCACTGTGCCCGCCTGCCGCAGGCAGGGTCGGAATGACAACTAGAAATAACTTCCTTTTAATTGTAATCCTTCTGTTTCTTCAAAACCAAACATCAAATTCATATTCTGTACAGCCTGACCCGAAGCTCCTTTCACCAAATTGTCGATACAACTGGTGATCAATAATTTATCTTCATGTTTATGCAAATGGATCAAACACTTATTGGTATTCACCACTTGTTTTAAGTGTAATTCAAAATCCGATACGAACGTGAATGCTGCTTTCTCGTAATACTCTTTATACAGCTTCTGTGCATCTTCTCGCGTTCCAGTATACTTCGTATAGGTTGTTGCATAGATTCCTCTTGAAAAGTTTCCTCGGTTTGGCATAAAATTGATACTCGCCAAGAACTCGTCTTGCAATTGATCAACCGTTTGGTTGATTTCTCCTAAATGCTGATGTGTAAAAGGTTTGTAATACGAGAAATTATTGTCTCTCCAGGTAAAGTGAGTTGTCCTAGACAACGAAACTCCAGCACCTGTAGCTCCTGTAACAGCATTGATATGCAGATCATCTTTTAGGAGACCTTTGTTGGCCAAAGGCAACAAAGCCAATTGCAAGGCCGTTGCAAAACAACCCGGATTTGCAATATAATTCGCCTTTTTGATCTTCTTTCTTTGCAATTCTGGAAGTCCGTAAACAAATTCCTTTCCCTGAAAAGCGGCATTGTCTTTCAGTCTGAAATCATTACTGAGATCGATGATCTTTGTATCCTCAGAAAATTGATGTTGTTCTAAAAAAGCCGTCGAGTTTCCATGTCCGAGACATAAGAACAAGACATCAACGTCTAGATCTACTTCAGAACTAAGAACAAGATCGGTGGATCCAATCAAATCTTGATGAACTGCATGAACTGGATTTCCAGCATTGGATGTACTGTAAATAAAATCGATATGAACTTGCTCATGGTGCAAGAGAATTCTAATCAATTCTCCTGCTGTATAGCCTGCTCCTCCTATAATTCCTGCTGTGATCATGATGTTACTTTATTATATAATTTGATCTGGTTTCCATAGATTTTGATAAATCCTTTTGCCTCTTCGGCTGTCCAACCTTTGTTCTCTTCACCATAGGATCCAAAATCGACCTTCATCAAATCATTGTCAGAATGGATTCCGTCTAGAGTAAAGTGATACGGTTTTAAGCTTACAATCACATCACCTGAAACCTGTTTTTGAGAGCTTTCTAAAAATGCTTCAAGGTCTCTCATCACAGGATCTAAGAACAATCCTTCATGTAAATGTGTTCCGTACCAATTTGCTAAATAGTCTTTGTGTTGTAACTGCCATTTGGTAAGCGTATGCTTTTCTAACAAGTGATGTGCTTTTAAAATGATAGTTGCTGCAGCAGCTTCAAAACCTACTCTACCTTTGATTCCCACAATGGTATCTCCCACGTGAATATCTCTTCCAATGGCGTATTGCGATGCTAGATCATTTAAGGTTTCAATATTGTCTTGTGGTAAACTATGCTGACCGTTAATTGCCATCAATTCACCCTCTGAGAAGGTCAATATTACTTTTTCTGATCCTTCTTTGGTTAACTGAGAAGGATAGGCTTCTTCCGGCAAGGCTTTGTGAGATGTCAAGGTTTCTGCTCCACCTACGCTGGTTCCCCAAAGACCTTTGTTTATCGAGTATTGTGCTTTGTCCCATGACAATTCGATGCCATGAGATTGTAAATACTCAATCTCCTGTTGTCTAGATAATTTCTGATCTCTGATCGGTGTGATGATCTCTATCTCTGGTGCCAAAGCTTGAAAAATGAGATCAAATCTAACTTGATCGTTTCCAGCGCCCGTACTTCCATGAGCGATATAATCTGCCCCTACTTCCTTCGCATAAGTAATGATCTCTATGGCTTGCACAATTCTCTCTGCGGAAACTGATAAAGGATACGTATTGTTCTTTAATACATTTCCATAGATGAGATACTTTACAACCTTTTGGTAGTAGTTCTCGATGGCGTTGATGTTTTGATAGGTTTTCACACCCATCTGATAGGCTTTCTTTTCGATCTCTTTGATTTCTGTTTGGGTAAAACCTCCAGTATTCACGGAGACTGCATGCACTTCATAACCTAAGTCTTGTGAAAAGTGAACTGCGCAGTAAGAGGTATCGAGTCCGCCGCTATATGCTAAAACTAATTTTTTCATTTGCTTTTATTTTTTCTGAGAAACCTAGATTGTTTGATGTTCTTCAATCTTTTAAATACGTTCTCTTTGATCTTCTTTTTGTTTTTGATTTCCGTTTTTGGATCGTACAACATCCCAGTGCATAAACACATGGTCTGATTAGTTCTTTGCAGAACGTCATAGTTCTTACAAGTCTGACAACCTTTCCAAAATTCTTGATCGTCTGTTAGCTCCGAAAAGGTGACAGGTTTGTATCCTAAATCTGAGTTCATTCTCATAACTGGAAGACCCGTCGTGATACTAAATACCTTTGCGTTAGGAAATTTGTTTCTCGAATGCTCAAAGATTTTTTGTTTGATAAGCTTCGCAATTCCTTTTCCTCTATAGTCTGGATGAACGATCAATCCAGAATTGGCCACGAACTTTCCATGTCCCCATTGTTCTATATAGCAAAAGCCAACGAATTTATGTCCGTCTAAAGCAATCACAGCATTTCCGTTTTCCATTCTTTTGATCACGTATTCTGGAGTTCTTCTAGCAATACCTGTTCCTCGAACGCTTGCAGAGTCTTCGATGGTTTTACAGATGATGTCTGCGTAGACTATATGTGATTTATCAGCGATAAAAATTTCCATTTGGAATATTGTTTTTCTCCTACGCCAAGGTTACGGAGGACATTAATAATTGTTTATTGTTTAATGAAAAAGAACCGGACTCACCTAAGTTCCCAAATTAGCACATACCCTTACGGGCGACGCGGAGAAATGCGACGTACTGCAATACGATTATCTGAAGAGATAATGTTGTTTATTGTAAGTGCTATGTAAGTTTTATTGTTCAATGTGATTTTAAAAAATAGTGTGACTTCGTGGCTTCTAGGTTAACCTAAGATTAAGATTCTAGCGGCGACGTAACGCGGGAGTTGCGGGTACTATTTTGGTTTGTTTTAAAATCATGGGGTAAATGTAGCAAATCCTGTGGACTGACAATGAGGGGTATTTATTTTTTTTAGATTTTTACCAAATTGATAAAATATCTACACCATATTGAAAATCTGATAAGTAAATCGCAATAATATTTAATTCACTGCCTTACTCATTCCTCTAATAATGGCACTAGCAATAAAATAAGTTGCCAAGGCTACTCCAATAAAAATGGCTAGCTTTATCAGCAATTGTTTTGAACTATTATCAGGTTGGTTTTCTTTTTGGCTCATATCTGTCTATTTTTTATTCTTGAATTGTTTCCATTTAGCAATCAGATCAGGTTCTCTTCTGGCAAAGGATCTTTCATTGGTTAAAATCTTATCTCTTCGTTCTTGAGATACGGCATCAGAATACCACCATTTCTTAGTGGCTTCTACAGTATCTGCGAGTGATCTAAAAGTCAAACTCGAGGCAATAGCTTTGCTATTGTCGCTCATAGACATTCCTGCATAGGCGGGTAATTGAATCACCCAAGGTTGAATTCCAATAATAGAATTGTCCAACAAAAACTGTTGATCATCGATCTGATAAAACTTTACAGGCGAATTATAACAAGCGTGAATTCCATGAACAAATGCCGATGTGGTCATATCAAATCCAGGACCTGAGCCATTATAGATTCCGGCTGCTCCGTTTTCACACAATCGAATCATCCATTGAGCAATGTCTCGTACATCAATATATTGAACCACTTCTTCAGTAGCTCCTGGAATGATCACCTCTCCCCCTTTTTCAAGTCTCGCCAACCAATAAGGAAAACGATCTGTCACATCACCTGGACCGACTAATAAAGTAGGTCTTACAATAATGGATCTATCAGCACCAAAAGCATCCATAGCGGCCATTTCTGAAGTTGCTTTCATCACTCCGTAATTGTAATTTCCTTTCTCTTGTTGAGTAGCATCTTCTGGAACCTTAGTGACCAATTTTCGCTTTTCAGAAAAGTCATCACCTGTGAATGGATAATAGACGCTAATAGAGGATGTGTACATGTAGTATTTTACATTGTCTTTCAGCAATTCAGCGGTGTCTTTGGTCCATTTGGTTCTACGACCTGAATTATCGATCACAACATCCCATTTTCTATTCTTTAAGGCTTCGAGATTGTTCTCCCTGTCTCCAACAAGATTTTCAACCTTAGAAAATAATTCTGGATGAATCTTCGGTTTGGTCTTGCCTCTTGTAAACGTAGAAATCTCATGTCCTCTTTCCAAGGCATAAGCAATTTGATGCGGGCCTAAAAAACTGGTTCCACCTAAGATCAAAATCTTAAGTTTTTTATCACTTGGGGCATAGAGGTTAGCAGCTTGCATAGCATATGGACTCAACATAGTTGCTGCTCCAAATGCCATACTCTTCTTGAGAAAGCTACGTCGTGTATTTGATTTGTTCATTTGATGTGTTGCTAAATTAACCTTACCAAAATACGATTATTCATTCGTTTATGTCGAATCCAATAAACAATAGCACAAAAAAAGCCCAATAGTCCCGAAATTTCGGGAGTTGGGCTTTTTTAGATGCTGAAACGAGCCTGCCTGAGGCAGACAGGTTCAGCATGACAATAGATTATAAAATGTAGTCGGTACTAATAAAATTAGAATGTTTCTTTTCTAATAGTGCTTCTAAGATCTCGTTGTTATAAGGTGTGTCTTTGGACGCAACAAATGTTCTAATTGAGAAAGAACGTAAGGCATCGTGCACACTTAAAGTACTTACAGCAGAATCTTTTCTTCCAGTGAACGGATACACATCCGGCCCACGTTGACAAGAACTATTCAGGTTTACTCGACATACCAAGTTTACTAAGTTATCAATCAATGGCGATAAAGTAGCTGCGTCTTTTCCAAACAAGCTCACTTGTTGTCCGTAATTTGAATCTGCAATATCATCTAAAGGCTCATCGATATCTTTAAAAGGAATCACAGGAATTACCGGTCCGAACTGTTCTTCATGAAAAACTTCCATGTCTTTATTCACCGGATATAAAACTGCCGGAAAAATATAATTCTCTGTTGTCTCTCCTCCTTTTTCATTGATAATCTTAGCTCCTTTTTCTAAAGCATCATCGATCAAACTTTGAATATAAGCAGGTTTATCAGGCTCTGGTAGTGGAGTTAATTTTACTCCAGCTTCCCATGGATTGCCAAACTTCATTGCATCCACTGCTTTAGTAAATCTTGCATTGAACTCTTCAACAATATCTTCGTGAACATATACTTGCTTTAAGGCAGTACAGCGCTGACCGTTAAACGACAAAGTTCCTGCTATACACTCCTGAATCGTCAGATCTAAATCTGCATCGGGTAATACTATAGCTGGGTTGTTAGCTTCTAAACCTAACACCAAACGTAATCTGTTCGATTTTGGATGTTGTTTTTGTAAAGCTTTTGCAGAAGTACTATGTCCGATCAAAGCCAAAACATCAATTCTACCCGACTCCATGATAGGAGTAGCTAAAGTTCTTCCTCGACCATAGATCACATTCACAACCCCTTTTGGAAAACTTGTTTGAAAAGCTTCCAATAAAGGCGACATCAATAAGACTCCAAATTTGGCAGGCTTAAAGATGGTGGTATTCCCCATGATCAATGCAGGGATCAACAAACAGAAAGTTTCGTTTAAAGGATAGTTGTACGGTCCTAAACAAAGAACAACTCCAAGAGGCCCTCTTCTTATGTGTGCGTGTACTCCACCTTCTTTGTGGAACTTAGCAGAATTACGATCCATCTGTTTATAATCTTCAATAGTATCGTAGATATAATCGATGGTTCTATCAAATTCTTTTTCGGAATCCGCTAAGGTCTTTCCGATCTCCCACATCAAAAGTTTTACTACCTCTTCTCGTTTGGTCTTCATCTTCTCAACGAAGGTATCCATACAAGCAATACGATCCGCAACCTTCATTGTCGGCCATAATCCTTTTCCCTTATCAAAAGCCTGACAAGCAGAATCCAGGGCTTCCATAGCCTCGTCTCCACCTAAGTTAGGAACAGATCCTAATAAAGTCTTTTTATATTCTTCAGTAGATGAAATGGTAGAATACACCTCTGCCATATCTCCATTCCATGCTTTTAACTCACCGTTAACCAGGTAAGTCGACTGTAAAATGGTTTCTTTAATTTGAAATTCTTCTGGAATTCCAGTAGTTATTGTCGTTTTCATCATCAATCTGGTTTGTGATGTAAAGTTAGTGAAGAATCTACAAACAATGTTTGAAGTTCTTCTTTAATAATTGACAGTTTATTAAACTAAAAATTGAAAGAGGTCGGGTTTATCATTTAGATAATCACCATAGAAGTCGTGACGTTTCATTCTAGCAATCAACGGTTGCAGATCAGAAGCCGATTTCAGTTCTAAGCCAACCACTGCCGCACCGTTCTCACGATTCGTTTTTTTGGTGTATTCAAAGTGAGTGATATCGTCATCTGGACCTAAAATGTCGGCTACAAATTCACGTAAAGCACCTGCTCGTTGAGGGAACTTAATAATGAAATAATGCTTTAGATTAGCGTGCAATAAAGCTCTTTCTTTAATCTCCGCTGTTCTAGTGATATCATTATTTGATCCACTGATCACACAAACTACGTTCTTGCCTTTTATCTGATCTTGATATTCGTATAATGCTCCGATACTCAAAGCTCCAGCAGGTTCTACCACCGTCGCATCTTTGTTATATAAGTCTAAGATGATCTGACAGATCTTCCCTTCAGGCACCGTGATCATTTCATCTAAATTCTCCTTACAAATCGGAAAATTCAGATCACCTACTCTTTTCACGGCTGCACCGTCAACGAAGGTGTCTATATTTTGCAGAGCGGTATTCTTCCCACGTCTGATTGATAAGGTCATTGCGGGGGCTCCTTCGGGCTCTACTCCAATGATCTTTGTCTCAGGTGAGATCTGTTTTATATAAGCTGAAAGTCCGGAAGACAATCCTCCTCCTCCAACAGGAACGAAGATATAATCAATCGGTTCTTTCGATTGTTCTAAAATCTCTAAACCAACCGTAGCCTGACCTTCAATAATCTTTTCGTCATTAAAAGGCGGAATGAAAGTTTTTTGTAATCGCTCACAGTCCAATTTCGCTGCATATGAAGCGTCGTCGAAAGAATCTCCTACCAAAACCACTTCTATAAAGTCTTCTCCGAACATTTCTACCTGAGTCACTTTCTGCTTTGGTGTAGGAGACGGCATATAGATCTTTCCATGAATCTGTAACAACTTACACGACAATGCCACGCCTTGTGCATGATTTCCAGCACTAGCGCATACAATCCCTTTTTCCTTTTGCTCATCCGTTAAAGAAGATATCTTATTGTAAGATCCACGAATCTTATAAGATCGAACCAATTGCAAATCTTCTCTTTTGAATAAAATATTAGCATCAAACTTTTTAGAATAGCGATCGCTTTTCATTAGCGGAGTGCGTTGAGCAACTCCTGATAAATTCTCTGCAGCTGTTTGAACAGCTTCTAATGTTGGACGATATGAAACGTTTATGTTCATTTAAAATTAAATATAGAATAGACTAAGAGATTCCTCCACTGCGCCTGCCTGCCGCAGGCAGGGTCGGAATGACAATAATTCTGTCATGCTGAATTCGTTTCAGCATCTCTCTTACCTTCACCCTTTACCCTTTTACTTTATGCCAATACCGCTTCCTTCTTAGCTTCTGTTTTTATTACTTTCATGGCGGTCATGGCACCGCGTAAACGTTTACCAACAGCTTCAATGTGATGACTTCTAATCGCTTCATTTACCTCAATTAACTTCACATTATCAACTGCATTTGAAGTTGAATAAGATGTACCAATGATATCTGTTTCAACCGATTTCATGAACTCAGTTAATAATGGTTTTGCAGCATGGTCGAATAAATAACATCCGTATTCTGCGGTATCAGAGATTACTCTATTCATCTCGTATAATTTCTTTCTTGCAATTGTATTTGCAATCAATGGTAATTCGTGTAATGATTCGTAGTAAGCAGAATCTTCAATGATTCCCGAACTTACCATCGTTTCAAAGGCTAATTCTACTCCTGCTTTTACAAAAGCAACCATCAATACTCCATGATCAAAATATTCTTGCTCAGAGATCTCATCAGCAGTCAGAGCAGTCTTCTCAAAGGCTGTTTCTCCTGTAGCTTCTCTCCAGGTTAATAGATTGATGTCATCATTAGCCCAGTCTTCCATCATGGTTGTTGAGAAATGACCAGAGATAATATCATCCATATGTTTTTGGAACAATGGAGCCATTATATCCTTTAATTCTTCTGATAATTCATAAGCCTTGATCTTCGCTGGATTCGATAAACGATCCATCATATTGGTAATTCCACCGTGCTTTAAAGCTTCCGTGATGGTTTCCCATCCATATTGGATTAACTTTGCTGCATAATTCGCATCAATTCCTTTTTCAACCATCTTATCAAAACATAAGATGGATCCTGTTTGAAGAACTCCACATAAAATTGTTTGCTCTCCCATTAAATCCGACTTTACCTCGGCTACAAAAGAAGATTCTAAAACCCCTGCTCTATGCCCTCCAGTAGCTGCGGCATAAGCTTTCGCCTGTGCCCAACCTTTTCCTTCTGGATCATTCTCTGGGTGCACTGCAATTAGAGTTGGCACTCCGAATCCGCGTTTGTACTCTTCACGTACTTCTGTTCCAGGACATTTTGGAGCCACCATGATCACAGTCAAATCTTCACGAACTTTCATCCCCTCTTCCACGATATTGAAACCGTGAGAATACGAAAGTGTCGCACCTTTTTTCATTAAAGGCATCACCGTGTTCACCACATTGCTATGTTGCTTATCTGGAGTTAAATTCAGCACTAGATCTGCCGTTGGGATCAATTCAGAATAGGTTCCAACCTTAAATCCGTTTGACGTAGCGTTCTTATATGAATTTCTCTGTTCTTTGATTGCTGCTTCACGCAAAGCATATGAAATATCCAAACCTGAATCTCTCATGTTCAACCCTTGATTCAATCCTTGCGCACCGCAACCTACGATGACAATCTTCTTTCCTTTTAAAGCTTCTACTCCATCCTCAAACTCTGAAGATTCCATGAATCTACATTTTCCTAATTGAGCTAACTGATCTCTTAAACTTAGTGTGTTAAAATAATTTGCCATTTGTTTTTATTTAATAGTTGAATGCGGCAAGCATTTCTGATATTTTCATTTCGTCTTTGGTGACAGCAATTCTTCCTGATCTCACGAATTGCATAATGCCAAAGGCACTTAATTCTCTGTATAATAATTCTACTTCGCTTTTTCTTCCAGATTTCTCTAGAACGAAGAATTCTCTGTTTACGGTTACTATCCTCGCACCACTTTCTTTGATGATATTTTGGATCTGACGTTCCTCAAACAACAATTCAGACTTGATCTTGAACATACATGATTCCTGATAGATGGTCTCATCATCTGTATGATAGTAAGCTTTGATCACCTCCACTTGCTTTTCAATCTGACCAATAATCTTCTTGATCTGTATTTCTGTCACTCGAACCACAATGGTAAATCGAGAAACCCCTTCAATCTCTGATGCTGAAGTATTAATACTCTCAATATTGATATGTCTTTTCTGAAAAATAGCAGATATACGATTGAGCAATCCGATATTGTTTTCAGTATAAATGGATACGGTATATAATTCTTTGTTTTCCATATTCTTAAGCTTTTAGCTATTATGAACTTCTTTGTCATGCTGAACTTGTTTCAGCATCTTAACTATTCTAATCTTATATCTGATACAGATGCTCCCGATGGTACCATTGGGAATACATTATCTTCTTTCTCTACACAAACCTCTAAGAAATAAGCCTCTTCGCATTCCATCATTTCTTTGATGGCGACTTTTAATTCCTCTCTTTTAGTAACTCTCTTAGCCGGAATATGATATCCTTTTGCAATGGTTACAAAATCTGGGTTTACTAATTCTGTGGAAGCATATCTTCTATCGAAGAATAATTGTTGCCACTGACGTACCATTCCTAAGAAGTCATTATTCAATACCACTACTTTGACAGGTACTTTAGTCTGGAAAATGGTTCCTAATTCTTGGATAGTCATTTGATAACCTCCATCTCCTGCAATGGCAATAACATCTCTTTCAGGAGCGGCCATTTTAGCACCAATTGCGGCGGGTAAAGCAAATCCCATGGTTCCTAATCCACCTGAAGTGATATTACTTTTAGTCACATTAAAATCGGCATAACGACAAGCGATCATTTGATGTTGCCCAACGTCGGAAACAATAGCAGCTTTTCCTTCGGATTGAATATTGATCTCTTTTAATACCTCACCCATGGTTAAACCTTCCTTGGTTGGGTTCAGATCATTATTGATCACTTTTTCATATTCAATCTCATATAGATCCTTAAACTGCTGATGCCATTCTGGGTGCGACTTTGAATCTAATAAAGGGAGTAGTTTCGTTAAGCTTTCTTTTGCATTACCCAAAACGGCCACATCAGTTTTTACATTTTTATCTATTTCGGCAGGATCTATCTCAAAGTGGATCACTTTTGCCTGCTTGGCATAGGTTGCCAAGTTTCCTGTTACACGATCATCGAAACGCATTCCAATAGCGATCAAAACATCGCATTCATTGGTTAACACATTAGGTGCATAATTACCGTGCATTCCTACCATTCCAATATTTAAAGGATGTGAGGTCGGAATCGCAGATGCTCCTAAGATGGTCCATGCAGCCGGAATTCCAGCTTTTTCAATTACTTGAGTTAACTCTTCTTCAGCTTCACCAAGAATCACACCTTGACCCCAAACGATCATTGGTTTCTTTGCCTTATTAATCAATTCAGCCGCTTCTTCAAGTTTTGATTCGTCAATCGTTGGAACAGGTTTATAAGATCGGATCCCAGTACATTTTTCATAGTGAAAATCAACTTCACCAAACTGAGCATCTTTTGTGATATCGATCAAAACCGGACCCGGACGACCACTCTTAGCGATATAGAATGCTTTGGCAAAAACCTCAGCAATCTCATCTGCAGATGTAATCTGATGATTCCATTTGGTTACTGGTGTTGAAATACCCACAATATCAGTCTCTTGAAAGGCATCACTTCCCAACAAATGAGAAGGAACCTGACCTGTAATACAAACCATCGGAGTTGAATCGATCTGAGCATCGGCAATACCTGTGATTAAGTTGGTTGCACCCGGACCCGAAGTAGCAATAGCCACTCCTACTTTCCCAGAGATTCTTGCATAACCTTGAGCTGAATGCGTTGCTCCTTGCTCATGGCGAGTCAATACATGATGTAATTGATCTTGATACTTATACAACTCATCATACACCGGCATGATCGCACCTCCTGGATATCCATAAAGAGTATCGACGCCTTCAGCTAACAAACATTTAATGACCGCCTCACTACCTGTAATGCGTTCTGTTTTTTTGTTCGCTGTCTTTGCTAGGGTGTTTGTTGCTGTTTTCATTCTATTTAACTTTTCAATTTATAGAAGAAAGACTTTGAGGCGAGAGACTTTTCTCCTTTCTCTTTTCTCTTTTCTCCTTAATTACTATCCATCCGTTACACAACCTTTTGAGGCCGATGCAACGATCTTTGAATACTTATATAAAATTCCTTTTTTATGTTTTGGTTCTGGTGCCTTCCAATTGGCCATTCTTTCTGCCAATTCCTCATCTGAGATCATCACATTAATGGAGTTATCTTCCGCACTAATCCTGATCTTATCTCCTGTTTTTAAAATTCCAATGGCGCCACCAGATTGAGCTTCCGGAGTAATATGACCCACCACAAATCCGTGAGTTCCTCCAGAAAAACGGCCATCGGTGATCAAGGCTACAGATTTACCCAAACCAGCTCCCATTATCAATGAAGTTGGTTTTAGCATTTCTGGCATTCCCGGACCACCTCTTGGACCTACATATCTAATAACTACTACATCTCCTTTTTGAACTTCACCGTTGGAGATCCCGGTGTTTGCAGCTTGCTCTCCGTCATATACCACTGCTTTTCCTTCAAATAATAATCCCTCTTTACCCGAAATCTTAGCAACAGCTCCTTCTGTTGCCAGGTTTCCATAAAGGATTTGAATATTTCCTGAAGTTTTTAATGCTTTATCTGTCGGAAAAACAACATCTTGTTCTTCAAACTCCATCGGTTCAACCTCAGCCAAATTTTCAGCCAAAGTCTTTCCTGTTACTGTCATACAATCTCCATGTAAGTATCCATTATCCAACAAATACTTCATAATCGCTGGGGTTCCACCTACTCCGTGAACATCTTCCATCAAATACTTTCCAGAAGGTTTTAGATCTGCGATCAACGGAGTTCTGTCACTCACTCTTTGAAAATCTTCTAAAGTAAAATCAATACCAGCCGCATGCGCAATTGCCAAGAAGTGAAGAACCGCGTTGGTGGATCCTCCTAAGGCATTTACCAATGCTATGGCATTTTCTAAGGACTTCTTAGAGATGATATCTAAAGGTTTAATATCCTTTTCTAATAGATTTCTAATCGCAACGGCATGTCTTTCTGCTTCCGAAAGTTTGTTGGGATTCTCAGCAGGAATAGAAGAGTTATACGGTAAGGCAAATCCCATACATTCTATAGCTGATGCCATAGTATTTGCGGTATACATACCTCCACAAGCTCCTGCTCCTGGAATGGCTCTTTTGATGATCTCTTTATATTCTTCATCATCGATCTCTCCAGCTACTTTTTGTCCTAATGCCTCAAAAGCCGAAACGATATTCAATTTTCTTCCTTTATAATTTCCTGAAGCAATCGTACCTCCATACATCATGATAGAAGGACGATTCAAACGCAACATAGAGATCACGGCTCCAGGCATATTTTTATCGCATCCAACAATAGCGATTAAAGCATCATAACTTTGAGCGTTCATTACTGTTTCAATCGAATCAGCGATTATATCTCGAGACACCAAAGAATAGTTCATTCCCGAAGTACCCATGGAGATTCCGTCTGATACTCCGATCGTATTGAATCCTAGTCCCACCATCTCCGCGATCTTACACTCCACCTTTACCTCATCTTTCAATCGGTTTAAATGCATGTTACAGGGATTTCCGTCGTAACCTGTACTGGCAATTCCCACCTGGGCCTTCTTCATATCTTCCTCCGTTAAACCTACTGCATAAAGCATGGCTTGTGAGGCTGGCTGAGACTCATCCTGAGTTAATCTTTGACTATGTTTGTTAAGATTGTTCATTCTTCGATTCTTCTATCTTACAGTTTTCGATATTCTAAAGTAGTTCATGGTGCTTCCTAAGGAATATTCAATTTGATAATCAGCTTAAACTCAATATTTTGCAAAAACACTTAACTAATTGAATATCAATTATTTGTGATTAATTTTTTTTGATGTTCAAAAGGCTAAAAAAATTGCATAGAAAAGCCTGTATCACGCATTAATACAGGCTTTTAGTTGTCTAGTTATCGATTTTTGAATTATGCGCTCAATAAATCTTGTTGATCTTTTAAGGGTAATCTCGAACTTCCCATTAAAAATGCATCTATATGATGTGCAGCTTGACGACCTTCTGAAATCGCCCAAACAATCAAAGACTGACCTCTTCTCATATCTCCTGCTGTATAAATGCCTGGAACATTTGTCGCGTAATCTTTGGTGGATGCTTTTACATTAGATCTTAAATCTAATTCCAAACCTAACTGCTCTGGCAAGGTCTTCTCAGGACCTGTAAACCCTAAAGCTAACAAGGCAAGGTCACAAGGCCATATCTTTTCAGAACCTTCTTTTTCAACGAGTTGCGGTCTTTGACCCGGGATTTTCTTCCAAGCGACCTCAACAGTTCTTAAAGCAGTTAGCTCTCCCTTTTCGTTCTTGATAAACTCTTTGGTATTTACCAACCAGTTTCTATCACACCCTTCTTCATGTGAAGAACTGGTCTTCAATTGAAGTGGCCAAAATGGCCAAGGAGTCGACTTAGATCTTACCATTGGAGGTTTAGGCATGATCTCAAAGTTGGTCACTGATTTAGCACCGTGTCTGTTGGAAGTTCCTATACAGTCAGAACCTGTATCTCCTCCTCCAATCACGATCACATCTTTACCCTCAGCACTGATCACATTCTTTTCTTCTTTCTTATCAAAAAGAGCTTTGGTCTGACGGGTTAAGAAATCCATGGCTTGAACCACTCCCTTGGCATCATTCCCTGGGATTGGGATGTTTCTAGCCATTGTAGCTCCTCCAGATAATAAGACTGCATCAAATTGTTTTAGTTTGGCAACATCATAGTTCACGCCAACATTCACGTTAGTTTTGAAAGTAATTCCTTCTTCCTCTAAAACTTCAATTCGGCGATCTATAACTCCTTTTTCCATTTTGAAATTCGGGATTCCATATCGAAGTAAACCACCGATCTTATCGTCACGCTCAAATACCGTTACAGAATGTCCTACTCTATTCAACTGCTGAGCGGCTGCCAATCCAGCAGGACCAGAACCTACGATGGCAATGGTTTTTCCCGTTCTTACTGAAGGTACCACTGGCACGATCCATCCTTCTGCAAAGCCTCTTTCAACTATATTCTTTTCTATGTTCTCAATAGAAACAGGATCATCAATGATTCCCAACACACATGCCTTTTCACAAGGTGCTGGACATAATCTTCCAGTGAATTCAGGGAAGTTATTTGTAGAATGCAAGATCTCTAAGGCTTTTTTCCATTCTCCTTGATGTACCATATCATTGAAATCTGGAATCAAATTGCCTAACGGACAACCACTATGGCAAAACGGAATTCCGCAATCCATACACCTTGATAATTGTTCTTGCTGTTACGCACTAGATATGGGAGTTGTATTCTCATCGTAATTTGTAAGTCTATCTTTTACAGCAGCATTGATCTCCTGTTTTCTCTCATACTTTTTAAATCCTCCTAATTCTCCCATGACTATGCAGTTAATTTACGTTTCGTTCTTTTTTCCTCTTCCAATCTCTCCAATGCCAATCTATAATCTGTTGGGAATACCTTGATGAAATTCATCTTATTAACCTCCCAATCAGATAATATGTTCTTAGCTAAAGAGCTATCCGTATACTCTGCATGATTTTGGATCAATTTCTTCAATTCATGCTGATCTTTGGTCTCTGGATGTACCAATTCTACCATTTCAAGATTACATAATTCATTTCTAAACTGATGTGATGGATCATAAACATAGGCGATACCTCCGCTCATTCCAGCCGCAAAGTTTCTTCCTGTTTTTCCAAGAACAACCACCTGACCTCCCGTCATATATTCACATCCATGATCTCCGATTCCTTCAACAACAGCCGTCACTCCAGAGTTTCTTACACAGAAACGCTCACCAGCGATTCCATTGATATAAGCTTCTCCTTTTACCGCTCCGTAGAAACATACGTTTCCTACGATGATATTATCTTCTGCTTTGAAATCGGCTTCTTTTGGCTTCTTTACAATGATTTTGGCTCCCGAAAGACCTTTTCCCAAGTAATCATTCGTTTCACCATCAACCACCATTTTTAATCCTTTGGTTGCGAAAGCCCCAAAACTTTGCCCTGCAGAACCTTTAAAGTTTAAGGTCAGGGTATCTTCGGGTAATCCCTCTTCACCGTGCAGTTTAGAGATCTCATTACTGGTAATAGCTCCAACCGATCTATTCGTATTTTGAATCCAATAATTGAATTCTTGTTTTCTTTTGTTCTTGATCGCCCCTTTTGCATCATCAATAATCTTCAAGTCCAACACCTTATCAAGGTTATGATTTTGAACGTCTGTATTGAATAGAATAGGGCTTCCATCCACCTCTGGTTGATGCAAGATTGCTGAAAGGTCTACTCCTTTTGCTTTATAATGATCGATTGCAGGATTTGCATTGATCTTTTGAACCTGACCTACCATTTCAGTAATCGATCTAAATCCAAGCTGAGCCATGATCTGACGAACCTCTTCAGCAACGAAATACATAAAGTTGATCACGTGTTCTGGGGTTCCTTTAAAGTTCTTTCTAAGCTCAGGGTCTTGTGTTGCGATTCCAACCGGACAAGTATTCAAATGACACTGACGCATCATAATACAACCTGATGCCACTAATGGCGCTGTTGCAAACCCGAATTCCTCAGCTCCTAACAAACAAGCAATGGCTACATCACGCCCTGTTTTTAACTGACCGTCGCATTCAACTACCACTCTATTTCTTAGGTTATTTAATACTAAAGTCTGTTGAGCTTCAGCGATTCCTAATTCCCATGGTAATCCGGCATGCTTTAATGAGGTCAAAGGAGAGGCTCCAGTTCCTCCATCGAATCCAGAGATCAAGATCACATCAGCTTTTGCTTTTGCAACACCGGCTGCAATGGTTCCCACTCCTACTTTAGAAACTAATTTTACATTAATTCTAGCATCTCTATTCGCATTCTTCAAATCGAAAATAAGCTGAGCCAAATCCTCAATTGAATAAATATCGTGATGCGGTGGTGGAGAGATCAATCCCACATAAGGGGTTGAATTTCGCACCTCTGCAATCCATGGCAATACTTTCTGACCAGGAAGCTGTCCTCCTTCTCCAGGTTTCGCTCCTTGAGCCATTTTGATCTGGATCTCTTTGGCATTAGTCAAATAATTTGAAGTCACTCCAAATCTACCAGAAGCTACCTGCTTGATAGCAGAATTCTTAGAATCACCATTCTTTAATTTCTTGAATCTATCTTTATGCTCTCCTCCTTCACCTGAATTGGACTTTCCGCCAATTCTATTCATGGCAATCGCCAAATTCTCATGAGCCTCTGCACTGATGGATCCATAAGACATGGCTCCCGTTTTAAAACGCTTCACAATCTCTGTCCATGGCTCTACCTCTTCGATTGGGATAGGATCCAAATTTGTAAATTCGAACAATCCTCTAAGAGTCATTAATTCTTTAGACTGCTCATTGATCTTATCAGCATAAGTTTGATAGCTTTCTTTACTCTTTAATCGGACTGCCTGCTGCAATTTGGATACTGTGGTTGGGTTAAACATATGACGCTCACCATTTCTTCTCCAACGATAATCTCCTCCTACTTCTAGATCTAATACCTTATCGATCTCTTGATCTCGGTAGGAAGCTTTGCAACGTTTATAAATATCTTTTTGAAGAACATACAACCCAATTCCTCCAATTCTAGAAGGAGTTCCAGGGAAGTATTTCTCTGTAAATGCTTTTTTCAATCCAAGGATCTCGAAGATCTGAGAAGCTCTATATGAATGTAAGGTCGAGATTCCGATCTTGTTCATGATCTTCAACAGTCCTTTTCCGATAGCCTTATTGAAATTCTGAACGGCATCCTCAGCCGTCACATCTTTGATCACACCCTTTTCTACCTGTGTAGCAATGATCTCATTGACCATATATGGGTTGATGGCTGAAGCGCCATAACCGAATAAGGTAGCAAAGTGGTGAGGTTCTCTTGGCTCGGCAGATTCTAAGATGATTCCGAATTTTGATCTTTTTCCTTTATTCTTCAAGGAATGATGCAGATAAGAACAAGCCAATAATGCCGGAATTGGCGCCTTCTCTGGAGTTACACCTCTATCCGATAAAATAATAATATTGGATCCTGAATCAACAGCCTTTACTGCACGATACAAGATCATATCCAATGCTCTTTCAATTCCGTTTACACCTTCATCTAGAGGAAATAAAATCGGAATTGAGGTCGCTTGAAACTCAGGGTGCTTTACATTCTTGATTTTATCCAGATCCTCATTAGAGATAACTGGATTCTGAATGCGCAATTTTCTTGCCTGTTCAGGAACGATATCAAAAATATTTCGATCGGCACCAATCGCTAGACTGATGTCCGTGATAATCTCTTCACGAATACCATCCAATGGAGGGTTCGTAACCTGAGCGAATAACTGTTTGAAATAGTTATATAATAACTGAGGTCTATCCGACAGAACAGCCAAAGGTGTATCAGTCCCCATAGATCCAATGGCTTCTTTGGCTTTTGTAGCCATAGGACCGATCACATGATTGATCTCTTCTGTTGTGTATCCAAATAAACGCAGTCGTGTGTTATAATCCGTTTCTTCAACGGGAATTGTGTTGTTTGTATAAGGTATGTCACCTAATGGAAGTGTATTTTCTTTGATCCACTTCTCATAAGGATATTTGGATACAATGTCTTTTTTGATCTCTTCATCTTCGATGATTCGTCCGGCGTTCATATCAACCAAGAACATTTTTCCTGGCTCTAAACGTCCGTGGCGAACTACATTTTCGGGTTTGATGTTTAATACACCAATTTCTGAAGACATCACTACATTACCATTCTTGGTAACGGTATATCTTGAAGGACGGAGTCCGTTTCTATCTAATAATGCACCAATATAATTACCATCGGTAAATGGAACAGAGGCTGGTCCGTCCCATGGTTCCATGATACAAGAGTTGTATTCATAGAATGCTTTTTTCTTAGGATCCATAGTCAGATCCTTTTCCCAAGCCTCAGGCACCATCATCATCATCACTTCTGGTAATGACCTTCCTGTCATAAGCAATAATTCTACTGCCATATCCATAGAAGCTGAATCCGATTTTCCTTCTAATATAATTGGGAATAGTCTTTTAATGTCCTCTCCAAAAAGATCACTTTTGAATAGCTCTTGACGAGCTCTCATTCTACTGATATTTCCTTTGAGGGTATTGATCTCACCATTGTGACACATAAAACGAAATGGTTGTGCCAAGTCCCAAGATGGGAAAGTATTGGTAGAGAATCTTTGATGTACCAAAGCCAGTTTGGTAACTAGGTCTGGTTGTCTTAAGTCTACATAGAATCTACCAATATCTTCTGGTTTTAATAGTCCTTTGTAGATAATAGTTGTTGTAGAAAAACTAGGCAAATAGAAGTACTTACTCTCAGAAATCTTTGATTTTTCAATTTCATGCTCGGCAATTTTACGAGCAGCGAATAGTTTCGCGTTGAATTGAAGATCTGTGAGTTCTTCTTTCCCTTTTCCTACAAAAATTTGTTTTGTTTTTGGTTGTGTTTGTGCAGCTACAGTTCCTAAGTTGGACGTGTCCACTGGAACATTTCTCCATCCTAAGACTTGAAGACCTTGTGCTTTTAATTCTTTTTCAAAGATGTCTTGGCAAAAGGCACTCTGGTTGAATTTACGAGGTAGAAATACTTGTCCTACAGCATATTCTCTAGGTTCTGGTAATTCAAAATCACAAACTCTTTTAAAGAAATCATGAGGGATATCAATTAAGATACCGGCTCCATCACCTGTTCTACCATCTGCGCTTACGGCTCCTCTGTGTTCTAATTTGATCAAGATCTCTAGGGCATCATGGATGATCTGATTGGATTTTTCTCCTTTCAGATTACAAATGAATCCTGCTCCACAATTATCTCTTTCAAACTCACTTAAATATAACCCTTGGTCTTTCATAATCTTTGGTTGTTTATACTCTGATATGCAGGAAAAATGCAGCCGAGACTGCATTTTTCCGTTACATCAGTAGCGATTGTCAGAAACTTCTTTTCCTAACTTTTTCTTTTTCTATTCGTTAAATAATCGTGATTATTCTCCTCTATCGCGTTTTCCAGCGTAAGCAATTGATCCGTGCTCTTCTAAGTCAAGACCTTTTTCTTCAGTCTCTTTGCTAACACGTAATCCAACTGTTTTCTTCAAGGTGAACAATACGATCCAAGAAAGTACGATCGCCCAAGCAGCATATGCTAAAGTACCCACGGCTTGGTAACCAAGTTGAGCAGCTCCACCACCGTTGAATAAACCAATAGCAGTTTCACCATCAACTCCCCAAAGTCCGATTACTAAAGTACCCCATGCTCCTACAACTCCGTGTACAGAAGCGGCTCCAATAGCGTCGTCGATCTTTAATTTCTTTTCAATAAATTCGATTGAGAACACAACAATAATACCTCCTAATAATCCCGCTAAAGCTGCACCACCATCTGTCATGTTACCACAACCTGCAGTAATAGATACCAAACCTGCTAATACACCATTTAGTGTTTGTGCTAAGTGTGGCTTTCCGTACCAGATCCATGTTGTAATCAAAGCTCCCAAACCACCTGCGGCTGCCGCGATGTTTGTGATTAATACAACATTAGATGCTCCTACTGAGTCGTCTCCACCCCAAGCTAATTGAGATCCACCGTTGAATCCGAACCATCCTAACCAAAGGATAAATACCCCTAAGGTTGCAAAGATCTGGTTGTGACCAGGGATTGGCATTACTTTTCCATCTACGAATTTTCCAATTCTTGGACCTACTAATACAGCAGCTACTAAAGCAGCCCAACCTCCTACAGAGTGTACAATAGAAGAACCAGCGAAATCGATGAATCCAAGTTCAGTTAACCATCCTTCTCCTTGCCATTGCCATCCACCAGAAATTGGATAGATGATTGCAGTCATTACAATAGAGAATACTACATAAGTAGAATACTTTGTTCTACCTGCGATAGCTCCAGATACAATAGTTGCTGCAGTTGCTGCGAACATTGTTTGGAAGAATAGATCAGCTCCTTCTCCTTGGAATAAACCACTCCAGAAGAACCATCCATTCGAAGTATCACCATA
This sequence comes from uncultured Flavobacterium sp., assembly GCA_964505885.1. GTDB lineage: Bacteria > Bacteroidota > Bacteroidia > Flavobacteriales > Flavobacteriaceae > Polaribacter. The sequence continues at coordinate 2,208 of CAZDKB010000022.1, read as the reverse complement.
CATTAAAGAGTATCCCACGATCCAGTAAGTCAATGAACCCACACAAATATCTAGGAAGTTCTTCATGGCAATGTTTACGGCATTCTTAGATCTTGTCATACCAGATTCCACTAGGGTAAATCCAGCCTGCATAAAGAATACTAAGATCCCTGAAAGCAACATCCAAAGCATGGTCATGTCGGACTTGATGCCTTCCAACTGAGTAGCTACATCTTGTACTACTTCAGGTTCAGTAATTGTAAGTAAAAAGTTAGTCATAATAGTCTGTTTTTATATTGATTAAAACTTGTATACGGCTGCTACTAAGAATGATGCCAACCCGCTTGAAGCTGTTGCATCGTTATTCAAGAAGAAATCATCAGAACTAGAGTCTAAACGAAGTTCAGGAATGATAGTCAAGTCTCCAACTGTATAGTTACCACTCAAAGTAGTAGCGAATACGCTAGAGTCTGCCACACCTGTTCCGATAGCTCCAAAAGCTCCATCTTCTACAAAGTATTCTGCTCTTAATCCTAATTTGAAAGAATCAGAAGTCTGTAATTGTGGGTATAAAGCCACACCATAGAAACCTGGTCCGTCGTTATTACCACTTAAATAAGCTGCATTGATTCCTAAAAAGAATTTTTCTGATACATCAAAACCTCCTGTATAGTCGATTTCGAAGAAAGCTGGGTCTACTAAGACGTTTAAGAACTGTCCGTAGAATCCTAACTGTGCACCCAAAGCATAGCTTCCACTTGGGTTAAACTCAGTTGCATCTGTAGGGTTCATTACTGCCAACATTAAGCTAGTGTCTTCAGATAAAGTGAAGTCAGCTTTAATTCCTGTGTGGCTGAATGGCCCATAAGAGAATAAGTAAGAAGTACTGTAGTTAAAGTTAGCTGTTGGAGAAATTACCTCATATCCTAAAAAGGTATTGAAGTTACCCATTGTTAACTTTACAGTCTCACTTACATTCCAATAAGCATACAACTGATTTACAATGTTACCTGTAGCAGAATACATAGGCGAGTTAAAAATCGCGTCTGTACCTCTTGGTCCAAAAACTAGGTCTGCTACAAAACCTACGTCTTCTCCTTCATACGCTCCTACTAGGTTTACCATACCTAATGAAAAACCAGGTAAGTTTGCGAAGGATGATCCTGGTGCAACTGCTCCCGCTCGCGGGTCATTTGAGGCATTGAAGTTAGCACGGAAATACGTGTCTACACTACCTGAAAATGAAAACTTCTTTTCTTCCTCTGACTCCTGAGAGAAAGCACTAAAGCATGTTGCTAATGCTAAAGCAAATACGGTTAATTTAATTCTTGTCATAATGTTAGTTTTTTTTCGATTAACACGGTGCGAATGTTTGACAAATATCTCTATAAACCAAATGGGACAAGGGCTGAGCGCTTTCGAAAACGTTTTCTAAACAGATGTATGCCTCAAAAAAAAGGGGGTAAAAATTAGAATATTGTAATTTGTATTCTCTTCAGAATAGAGAATATGAAGATTTCAAATTATTTAAAACATTAATTATCGAATTCGTAAAAATAACTTAAAATTGAAAAAAAATTATGAACACTATGTTGAAAACAATGAAATAACTGCAATGATTTATTGTTTTTGTTATTTTTTTTTCATGAAATCTCAATATAGGCCTAAAATTGAGTATTTACTATACTATATGAACCCATTTTTAAGGATAAATAGTTCTTATCGGATAATTATCTATACCTTGTTGAAATAAAACTTTTTTGATATTGAAAACTTTTAGAAATACTCCTCTTTATATTGCCCTTTTTGCTCTGGTTGTCCTTCAATCTTGTAAAGAATCGAAAGAACCGATTCAAAAAGATCCTATAGAAGCCATTACGCTATTGGGTGATACCTTATATACCAATGTATCCACCTCAGAATTAGCCTTGAAGAATTATGATACTGCAAAATCACAGTATGATGCAAATCAGGATAATGCGGATTCATTGATATGGTATGGAAGAAGAACCGCTTATTTAGGTCGTTTTCAAGATGCTATCGACATCTATACTCAAGGAATAGAGAAACATCCACAAGATGCAAGAATGTATCGTCATCGAGGTCATAGATATATAAGTACTCGTCAATACGAAAAGGCCATCGCAGATTTTGAAAAAGCAGTGGAACTGATCAAAGACACGGAAGATCAAGTAGAACCAGACGGACTCCCGAATGCTAGAAATATTC
>CAZDKB010000021.1:14000-30350 GCA_964505885.1 uncultured Flavobacterium sp. | reverse complement strand
AACTGGAGCACCAGATTCTGCAGCTTTGAAGATATCAGTCTTAGTTACGAGGTAAGCAATCTGATAACCACCCCAACTGTGCCCTTGAACTCCGATGTTATTCTTATCTACAAAACCTTTATCTATTAAGGCCGTAATACCAGGAATCACACAATTTAAGGCAGATTCTCCTGGGTAGCCATCTCTATAGTAAACGTCAGGATTAAAGATCAAATACCCACGGCTTGTGTAGAAAGGATAATTAATGGTTGAGCGTCCATAAGATGGTGCTCTGTGTCTATATAAACCATTAGAGCTCTTCTCATAGAAGTTTACGATCATCGGATATTTCTTATTCGGATCAAAATTCTCTGGCTTGATCAACATTCCCTTTAAAGGAATTCCATCCAAAGAAACCCATTCTACCATTTCTGCAGTTCCCCAATTATAATCTTTTTGTTGTGGGTTGGCATTTGTGATTTGCTTAGGCGATTTTAAAGAAGTATTCGTGCTCCAGTAGTTTGGAAATTCTGTAAACGATTCTCTGGTAAAAATCATTCTTTCTTTTTTATCCTCTTGAGCAACTCTATATCTACCATAGGAGTGTTTACTTTCTACCAACTGCTTAATCGACCTTCTTTTTGGGTCATAAACAGCGACTCCACCTTCTTTTGTTTGATCATTAAAGGTGCTTAAGAACCATCTATTCTTAGAAGAAATTGATCGTTCATCATTATTCAATCGGACGTATCTATATTGTTTGTTAGAGTTTCTTCCTTTTGTCAAATTTTCAGAGGCTCCAGTCTCTGGATCAAAAGACCAAATATCATATCGATCATAAATCAAGATTTTCTCATCATTATCTGTCCAACCTGCAGAACCATATCCTCTCGGATCATCTGGATAATCATGTAATTCGTTATAGAACTGCTTCCCTTTAGTAAGAGCTGTATACTTCAAGGTTTTTAAATTATAGGTAAACCAAGTCGTGTCTTTTCTGCTATAACCATATGCATAATTTCCTTTTGGGCTAATTCCGCTCCCTCCATAAATCTTAGAACCGATTTTTGTTCTTTCCCCCGTCTTCAAGTTAACTCTTTGCATATCCATAGGTCGCTGGGCGGTCCATTGACTCTCCAACATATAAGGAGTATTGTTTCCAACAATAGCATAATCGCTATTGCCTTCATCTCCATACCTAGCGATATCAAAATCGGTATTTGCAATTTGAACCATCTTATTCGATTCAAAATCAAATAAAGACATATATGCTTTTTTCTTGTCGTTCTTGACCTGTAATTCTTGAACCGTGTATAATCTAGGCTCATCATAGGTCCATACTTCAACATTTACAATCTCTTCTGCAATTAACGTCGTGTCTTTAACAATCGGAGTCGTTCTTAGTCCGAAGAATAAACGCTCTTCATTTTCAGAAAATCGTAAGGACATATCAGAAGAAACCAGCATGTCCGCTGAATTATTATCTGAACTCACAATCATTCTTGCTTTACTTCCTGATGTATCCCAGGCATATAAATTGGGTTTCTTAATCAAACTTTTTGTGGAGTCGGCATCCACCACAAATCCAATTTTATTCCCAGATTCTGAAATGTTGAGCTGAGGATATTTTGTTTTATAATGACCATCAAATAACTGTGTTCTCTCACCTGTTTCTACATTATATCTGTAAACACCTCCATTTTCCTTTAACTTTTCTCCGGAAGTAGCATAGGTTAAGAACTTACCTTCCTTGGCTAAAGAGTACTTATGCACAAATTTAATAGTGTCTTCTACTCCACTTTTTAACTGGCGAATCACTAAATGATATCCATTGGTCTTTGAAACCTTCTTAGATTTTTTATTTGGTTTCGTACTAGTTTTCGAATCTTTCTTCTTCGTTTTATCAGTTTTTTTCTTTGGAGAAACGGGTTCCAACATATAAGCTACAATACCAGACCACTTATCTGGCATATTGTAAGATTTTACATTAGGAATCTTCGTAACAGTTTTGTTCTTGATATTATAGATCACCAAACTATCTTTCGGAAAATCCTTCTTTTTCACTTTTTTTCTTTTCATCTCCTTGATGCTATCCCTCCAAGCATTCACCGAGAAGAGAACATAATTAGAATCGAAAGTAAACTTTCCACCTTTTGATCTTGGATGTGACATTAGTTCTTCTCCTTTGACGGTGGTTAAATGAAGGGTTTGATCTTTTTCACCTTTCTCTAGTGAATACAATACATAATCACCAGAATTGGAAATATTTACGTTGTTTATTCGATTCCATAAGGCTTTATCTTCATGTTGCATTACTTTTTTCTGCCCAAATAATGGGAATGATAAAGCACAAGAAAAAAAGAAAATACACAGAATTTTTAGATCAGATGTTCTCATATTGACAATTGGTTAATTTGAATAATTTTAACTTTCCTAAAATACGAAAAGATTCATTCTTCTATTTTCCGACATTTCCGCTTCTAGGTTTTTTTCGTTTTGAATTTATAAAGTAGACACCAGTAAATAAGATGACGGTTGCTATGATAGACTGAGTTGACACCTTTTCGTCAAGAAAATAACTTCCTAAGAATAAAGCTACTATCGGATTTACATAGGTTGACGTCGACACCTTTTCTGTTGAAACAAATTTGAGTAAATAGTTAAAGGCAGTAAAGGCGACAATACTTCCAAAAACGATCAATAAAACCATAGAAATATAAGTAGTATCCTTCCACGCAAAGGGATCCACCCATTGCTCTCCTAGGAGTAAACTCGATATAAATAATGTCGCACCCCCAAACAGCATTTGATAGCCTGCTGAAATAAAAAAGTTCTTTGGTAGATCAGCCTTTGAAACAAATATACTTGCATAACTCCAGCTTAAGATACAGCTGAATGACATTAATATTCCCAGAACTTGATTTTCTCCGGTTAAGATCTCATTCTGACCGATCAAGAGATAGATTCCAATGAGACCGAAACCTACTCCTATCATCGATTGCAATTGTATTTTTTTTCCATCTAAGATCCACATCATCAATAATATCACTAGGGGTTGCGTTGCTGTTAAAAGAGATGCAAAACCTGTATCGATATATTTTAAAGCCCAAACAAAGACTCCGTTTCCATAAGCCAGAAAGAAAAAAGAAGCGATTCCACAGTTTTTGATCTGTGATTTAGTAATGGTGATCTTTTGTTTTAAGAAAACGGCAATCACAAATATTAAGATTCCGGCTAGTGTAAAACGAATCCCTCCCAAAAAAAGAGGAGGAATATCCATAACCGCTATTTTATTCAACAAATAAGTAGAGCCCCAAATAAAATAGACTGCAATGAATGCTAAAACAATGAGGTAGATGTTTTTCTTCATTCCTATCTAATATGGCTTCCAGCGTTAACATCAATCGTTGCTCCTGTTGCATGATCCATTAAACCACTGCAAAGCATTGCAATCAGAGGAGTAAGATCTTTAGGTTTGGTAAGTTCATTTAGTGCAATTTCTTTCAATACTCGTTCTTCTCCGTAACTTTCAATAAACTGCTCCGCCATTTGGGTTCTCGTAAATCCAGGAGAGACAATGAAGGATTTGATATTCTGCTTACCAAATGAACGTGCAACACTTCTTGCTAAAGAGGTCAATCCTCCTTTAGAAGCTGCATAACCCAAATACTCTTCTGTTTCACCTCTAAAGGTAGCTCTACTTCCGATGTATATAAATCGCCCACCATTATTTTCCTTATAATGTTCAATTCCCAATTTGGTGAGTAATCCAACTGAATGAAGATTAATATCTATGGTTTTTTTCCAAATAGAAAACCAATCATTCGTGCTCAGATCTGTTGAATGCTCTAAAAACACTCCTGCATTTAATATAATGGCATCAAGTTTTCCAAAATCAGTCAAAACATTCTGAAATAACTGAATCACTTCATTTTCAGAGGATAGATCTGCTTTATATGCTTTTGAGCCCTTAGAACAATTCTTAGCCATTTCTTCAGCAGACTCCTTGTTTCTATTATAGTGCAGAGCAACCTGTGCTCCATTTGTTATCAGATATTCTGCTACCGCCTTACCGATTCCTTTAGACGAACCCGTAAGTAGAATTTTTTTATCAGAAAGGTCTATTCTAGTCATTATAAAATATTTTTGATCCAACCACCATCTACTGCGATAGAAGTTCCTGTAATATAGCTTGCTCGCTCGCTGGCTAAGAATGTAACCGCAGCAGCAAATTCTTTGGGATCTCCAAATCGCTTTAAAGGAATCTCATTCACCGCATCGGCAAAGGATGGATTCTTTTCTATTAATGATTGTAATCGATTTGTATTGGTATAACCCGGCATTACATTATTTGCTGTGATATTATATTCGCCCAATTCAATAGCTAAAGTTTTGATCAAACCTACGACTGATGCTCTTACTGAGTTGGATAAAATTAGGTTTTCTACGGGTTGTTTTACCGCTTGTGAGGTGATAGAAATGATTCGACCCCAAGGATTGGTTTTCATGGAGGGTAAGAAGCTCTGTATCAAGGAAACAGCACTCGCTAATAATAATTGATAAGTTCTATCCCAATCCTCTTGGGACAATGATTCAAACTTACCGGAAATAGGACCTCCAGTATTCGTCACAAGAATGTCTATACTACCAAACTCATTAAGGGTCTGTGAAACAATTCCTTGACGATCTTCAGCATTCGATAGTTCACCTACCAAGGCAAGAACTTTACCCTCACTAACTGAATCCACTTCCTTTTTAGTTTTCTGTAAAGACTCTGAATTACGACCGTTAATAATAACATGCGCTCCTTCTTGAGCTAATTCAAGAGCGACACTCTTTCCTAAACCCTGACTGGAAGCTGCAACAAATGCAACTTTTCCTTTTAAGCCTAAATCCATATGATCTTAGTCTTCGTTCTGTCTTAAGTAGTTATCTGTTCCATCCAACCAGTCTTCGCGTATTGGTGACCAGGTATCTGTCTCTTCAACATCAGTGACCATCAAAGCTTCGTGAGGAACATTTGCAGGAATCACCACCACATCACCCGCATGCAAATCCATGGTTTCTTCCTTATTCTCACCAAACCAGAAACGAATGACACCCGATGTTACCTGAGTAACTTGTTCGTTGATATGACTATGTAATGGCACTAGAAAACCGGCTTTAAACTTCATTCTAGCGATCATCACCTTATCACCATAAATTAATTTACGCTCCATTTTTGGAGTTACTTGTTCTGTTGGAACTTCATCCCAATTAATTTTTTTGACCATATATTTCGATTGTTATTCTTACAAAGATATTGAACCCAAATTCGAAATTTTAATTTTGAGTAATCTTATTCTTATTTTTGGGGAAACAACTTACGTATGAAAACTGCATTCAAATCCTATTTATTAATTCTTTCATTAGTTTCATTTTTAATGATTTCTTGCGATAAAAAGGAAGTCAAAAAGGACGATCTTAAGTCGGCACTCACCTTCTATTCCTCTTTTGATAAAGGAATTGATGCAGATTTTGCCTTAGGTGAGAAAAGCATGTATACCGTTATGAATCGAAAAGAAAGAGATTCAGCGAAGATTGGTCTTCATAAACCAGATATTACACGCCAAGAAGGAAAAGGAAAATATGGAGCTGGGCTGTTATTTACAGAAAGAAGCCCGGGTTATATCTATTACCCAAGTGAGAAGAATGTCAGTTACAATCAGGAGAACTGGAATGGAGCCATTTCTTTTTGGTTGAGTTTGGATCCTGCAGTAGATCTAAAACCTGGTTATTGCGATCCTATTCAAATTACAGACGAAGGTTATAACGATGCTGGTATTTGGGTAGATTTCACAAAAGAGAATCCTCGTGACTTTAGATTAGGTGTTATTGAAGACCGAGATGCATGGAATCCTAATCCAGAAGGTCCAGATAATGAAAATCCAATCTTTATAGATCTTTTACCTGTTGTGAAGAATCCCCCGTTCGCTAAGGGCAAGTGGACTCATGTATTGATTAACTTCAAAGGGTTAAACACCCAATCAGGATCAGCATCTATTTATTTAGATGGTGAATTTCAAGGATCTCGTTTAAATATCAAAGACCCATTTACATGGGAAATCTCTAACTCTAATATTTATCTTGGTTTAGGTTATATCGGATTAATGGATGACCTTTCAATTTTTAATCGCAGTCTTTCAAATGAAGAGATTAAACAATTATATCAATTAGAAAATGGAGTGCAATCAATTTTAAGTGAATAGGATTAAACTTCTTTTCTTAATACCTCTAATGGAGGACTCTTTAGTACTGAGTTTATATTACTAAGACCAATTAGGACTACCAATAACGTTATTCCCGGCATGAATGCAAGAAAAGGGATTCCTGAGGGTACGAATGGTTCTTCGAAAATAAAGGTTGCCAATAACTGTGCGCTTATCAGAGATAAGAGAATTCCTGTTAAACTTCCTAAGATTCCTAAATAAACATATTCTAGAGCCGTTATTTTTAAGATTTGATTTCCCTTAGCACCTAGGGTTCTCAATAGAACACTTTCTCTAATTCTTTGAAACTTGGTATTTCTCACTGACCCCGTTAACACGACGAAACCTGTTAGAATGCTAAAAAATGCCATGAAATTAATAACCCAAGAGATCTTGTCAAGAATATCTTCAACTATGGAAAAAACCTGACGAATATCTAAAATGGTAACATTAGGATACTTCTGAACCAACTCACGCTGTAACAACGCAGAACTTTCTTCATCTGGAGCATAGGTACTCATGACATTAAATTTAGGTGCATTTTCCAAAACACCTTTAGGAAAGAGAATAGAAAAATTCACTTTCATAGATCCCCAGTCTACTCTACGAATACTGCCTACTGTTACATCCATTAAAAGACCTTGAACATTAAAGGTAATTGAATCACCCACACTCAAATTAGCTCCCTGTGATATACTTTCAGAAATGGATACTTTTATGGGTTCACCAGGTTTTATTTCTTCATACCACGTTCCATCAACAAGTTCTTCAGTATCCGATAATTCATCCCTGTAGGTCACTCTAAACTCCTGATTTAATATCCATCTACGAACATCACGAGCTGTATCTTTTCTAATCTCATTTACCGATCTTCCTTTTATTGTCTGCATCCTCATAGTAACAATCGGAATATTATCTACTACATCGAGATTTTGAGATTTAAACGAACTCAGTACTGCTTGTTCTTGTCTACTTTGAACGTCTAAGAGTATGATGTTTGCCTCTTGTTCAGAGTTTTCAATTGAAGTTTTAGACAATAAAATGTCTTTAGTGAAATACAAAGTACTGATCAAAAAAGTACCCAAACCGATTGTCAGTACTAACACTAGGGTTTGATTATTAGGTCTAAAGAGATTCAATAAGCTCTGTCTTTGCGTATATCCCCATGAACTGGGAAAGTACTTTTTGATTAGCTTAATAAAAACGTTAGCTACTCCAGTAATGATCAAGAAGGCTATAAAAATACCAATGGTAAAGACTAAGGCATTTCGCTTGCTTCTGAGCATATAATAGGAAAATACCAAGACACAGAACAGAATTGCTAGTAGTACCACTGTACGAATGACAAGAGGTTTCTTAATTGCTTCATCAGACCCTCTTAATACTTGAAGTGGAGACACATACCAAGTTCCCACTAGAGGTAATAAAGCAAACAAAACCGACATAATTACTCCTAAAACAATCCCTTGTAATATGGGCTCCAAAGTAATTGCAACTTCAATATCAAACGCCAAGAAATCTTCAAGAATATAGGGGAAAGCAAATTGCAAACCTATTCCAATTGCTGCTCCTATGATTCCTCCAACAGCACCAATTGCTATAATCTGAAGTACATATTTGATGAATGTTTGTCTTCTCGATGCTCCCAAACATTTTAATACGGCAACGCTTTTTAGTTTTTCTTTTATGTAGATGTTGATAGAACTCGCAATTCCAATACACCCTAACAAGAGTGCAATAAAGGCAACTAGATTCAAAAATCTACCAATATTATCGTATCGTTTTCCTAGGTTTCTGCTTGTACTGGTATGTGTATCTAGATCTGCCTGTTCATCATCTAGAATAGGGTCTAGAGTTTTGTCTAAATATTCAAGGTCTGCCTCTGGATCCTTAAAAAAATACTGATATTCCTTGCGACTTCCCAATTGTAATAATTCTGTTTTTTCTAATTCTTTAAATGGAATTAAAACTGTGGGTGCAATGGAAGAAGAAATTGCAGTCGTTCCCGGTATCGATTTTAACTTACCTAGGATTGGAAAGCTGACCTTTCCTAGTTTGATAGAATCTCCTGGTTTAATATCATACTGTAACAATAAAGTAGCATCGACAAGTGCACCACCTCTCTCTTGATAAGTAGATGCTGCATCTACCGGATCCGCATCGATGGTACCATAAAAAGGAAATCCTCCTTGCATAGCCCTTACCCGAACCAATTTCGTAGATCCATTCTTGGTAAAAGCACCCATTGAGACAAAATTCACTTCAAAGGCATCAGCACCTAATGAATCTATTATTCCCTTTACTTTTTCATTAGGCTTATTATTACTGTCGATAATATAATCAGCCCCCATTAAAGCTACCTCCTTAGAATCTATCCCTGGAACTACAATAAGAGCTTCTTTGGTCATATTATCTATACTTTGATTGATCTTTTCTAAAGTAGAATAATTTGACTGCTGCGCATATACGTAATAATACCTGTTATTTCAATGTTAAAATTTTAATAAATAACATGAAGCATTTCAAAATTAATAGTATTACTATTATATTTGCGTTGAAAAATAATGATGTATGGAAAGATTACTATCGAACATTAAGATCCAGGTCAATGAAAACCTTTATAATAAGGACCCTGAGACCTCTCAATTAGGAAAGAAGATCATTCAAAATAGCATTGAATTGATTCATGAAACAGGAATCGAGAGTTTCACTTTTAAAAAATTAGGTGCTAGAATCTCTTCAAATGAGAGTTCTATCTACAGATATTTCGAGAACAAACACAAACTATTGATCTACCTTACTTCTTGGTATTGGAGTTGGATGGAATATCAGTTGGTTTTTCAAACCTTTAATATCGAAAGTCCTTTGGATCGTATCGAGCGGGCTCTCAAAGTATTGACTCAACCTGTTACCGAGGATTCTACTTATACCCATATCAACGAGGTGTTATTGAATCAGATTGTAATCAATGAGTTTTCAAAATCTTACCTAACAAAAGAAGTTGATGAAGAAAACAAAGAAGGATACTTCTCTGTGTTCAAGCGATTGATCACTAGGCTTAAGGAAATGATTACAGAAATAGATCCAGACTATGAATACCCTTCAAGTTTGGCAAGTACGGTCTTGGAAGCTTCTTTATATCAAAGTTTCTTAAAAGATCATTTTCCATCGATCACAGATTGCAATTCTTCTGAACAAACGAAGAATTTTCTAATTCATCTTATTACAAAAACATTGAAAAAATAATTACTATGTCAGATAAATTTCTCACTGCTTGGCAACGTTTTATAGGATTATTACAATTAGACAAGCGAGATGTTATTCAAGTATTTTACTATGCCATCTTTGCTGGTATTGTAACCCTTACCTTGCCTTTAGGAATCCAAGCAATTATCAACTTAATCCAAGGTGCACAGATTAGCACATCATGGATTCTATTGGTTGTCTTGGTTACTCTTGGTGTAGCCTTTACAGGAGCACTTCAAGTATATCAAATGAGGATCATTGAGAATATTCAGCAAAAAATCTTTACTCGATCTTCTTTTGAATTTGCCTACCGCTTTCCGAAGATTAAAATGACAGAATTGCGTAATCTATATCCGCCAGAGTTGGCGAATAGATTCTTCGATACTTTGACTGTACAAAAAGGATTGTCTAAAATCTTGATTGATTTTCCAACGGCCTTATTGCAGATCATTTTTGGATTGATGCTGTTGTCATTCTATCATCCGTTTTTTATCATCTACGGAATCTTATTGTTGCTGCTGATCTACGTAGTATTTAAATATACAGCTCAAAAGGGATTAGAAACCAGTTTAAATGAGTCGAAATACAAATACAAAGTAGCTCACTGGATTCAAGAGATAGCAAGAGCAATTGTAAGTTTTAAACTATCAGGAAAAACCAACTTAGCTCTTGAAAAGAACGATGGATTGGTAGCTGAGTATTTAAACTATCGTGAAGGACACTTTAAGATCTTAATCTTACAGTTTATCCAAATGATCGGATTCAAGGTATTAGTAACAGGAGGTTTACTATTGATCGGAGGAATTCTTGTAATCAATCAGCAGATGAATATCGGACAGTTCGTTGCTGCCGAGATTATTATTCTTATTGTAATCGGAGCAACTGAAAAACTTATTCTCGGACTAGAGTCTTTTTACGACGTATTAACTTCACTTGAGAAGTTAGGACAGGTTGTAGATAAGGAGCTAGAGAGTCAGGAAGGAGATACACCAAACTTAGACAACCTTAAAGTTGAATTAGAGGATGTTTCCTACATAGTAAAAGAGAAGGACAAGCCAATCATAGATAATGTTAGTCTTAGTATTAAACCTAAAGAGACGGTTGTAATCAATGGTGGAAGTGGATCAGGAAAAACCACCTTATTAAAGATGATTGCTGGAGTTATTCAACCCACAAAAGGAAGTGTCTATATCAACAATAACAGATTAAAGACCATCAATTTAAATCATTATAGAGGTGTTGTAGGTCAGACCCTAGCAGAGGATACTCCTTTTGAAGGAACTCTTTTAGAGAATATCACTTTTGGAGATAAGAATATTTCTGATGAAGATATCCAATGGGCCATTGATCATACTGGACTTAGAGATTTTGTAAAAGAGCAACCAAACGGAATGAATACGGTTATTTATCCTGAAGGAAAACAGATGTCTTTTACCATTGCCAAGAAGATTGTACTTGCAAGAAGTATTGCAAACAAGCCTAAGTTATTGATCCTTAAAGAGCCTTTAGAGCACTTTGATAATAAAGAAGCAGATGAAATCAGGAAGTTCTTAACCAACGATGAAAGACCTTGGACTCTGGTTGTTGTGAGTCAGAATCCGGATTGGATCAAGAGCTGTTCTACAGTGTATACATTGAATAAAGGAAAATTGACTAAATAAGTTGCCATGTTAAATATTTCAAACAAAAAATTAAATAAGAAGGTAAGCATAGAGCATTATGCTTCCGGAAAGATGGTATTCTTTAAAGAAGATAATAAACACTTTAATAGATTTTTATCTATCGCAAGTATCATTCTATTGGTTGTACTGTTCTTACCATGGACACAGAATGTTAGAGGGCGTGGTAATGTTACTACCCTCAGTCTTGATCAAAGACCACAGACCATTAACTCTCCTATTCCTGGACGAATTGAGAAGTGGTATGTGCGTGAAGGAGACTCAGTAAAAAAGGGAGATACCATTGTTTTTATCTCAGAGATCAAAAGTGATTATTTTGATAAAAACTTAATCCCTAGAACTCAGAAACAGATTGAAGCTAAGCAAAACTCTGTCAGTTCCTATGAGAATAAGGTGAAGACCCTAGGAAATCAGATTGAGGCTTTAAAAAAGGAGCGTGATCTTAAAATTGAGCAGGCGGAGAACAAATTAAAGATCTCAAAGCTAGATGTGGTAAGCGATAGTATTGGACTAGAAGCGGCTCAAACTAATATTCGTATCGCACAAACTAGATATGACCGTGAAGTAAATCTTCAGAAAGACGGACTGAAAGCCGTAAAAGATGTTGAAGGTAAAAAATTGAAACTTCAAGAAGCTCAAAGAAAATTAGTTGCCCAACAAAACAAGCTTCTTGGAAGCAAGAATAAGGTGATCAATGCTAGAATAGAATTGAATAGAGTAAAGAATGAGTATTTAAATAAGATCTCTAAGGCAGAAAGCGACCGTTTTACGGCAGAATCCAGTCAGTTTGATACTGAAGCTCAGGTGACCAAATTGGAAGTTTCAAAATCAAATTACGAAAAACGTAACGAGCTGTATTATATCACTGCACCTCAGAATGGATACATCAATAAAGCCTTAAGAGGAGGAATTGGACAAACCTTTAAGGAAGGAGAGGCTTTGGTAGGAATTATGCCAATAAAGTTTGATATGGCTGTTGAAACTTATGTTGAGCCCATTGATCTGCCTTTAATGCATCTAGAGGAGAGAGTACAGATTCAGTTTGATGGTTGGCCAGCAATCGTTTTTAGCGGATGGCCGAATACCTCTTTTGGAACCTTTACAGGTGAAGTAGTAGCCATAGAGAACTTTATAAGTGAGAATGGAAAGTATAGAATTTTGATTGCCCCTGCTGAAGGGACACCAGAATGGCCCGATGCACTCCGTGCCGGTGCAGGTGCAGAAACCTTTGCTTTGCTCGAGGATGTTCCAGTATGGTATGAGATTTGGCGACAGTTAAATGGCTTCCCTCCTAACTATTATCAACCTAACGGAAATATGAGTTCTAAAAGTTCTAAAAAATAGACATGAAGAAACTGATTGTTATAGTGCTTTTATTGGTCACCTACCAAGCTACTTCACAAGAACTGGGTAATATTCTTAGCTTAGAAGAATACCTAGGATATGTGAAGAAGTTTCATCCAGTGGTGAAGCAGGCAAACTTGGTCATTGATGAAAGCGAAGCTAAATTATTGAAATCTAGAGGAGCTTTTGATCCTAAGTTCGAGGTAGACTATGATCAGAAGAAATTCAAGGGTTCTGAGTATTTCGATAAACTAAACGCCACATTCAAAATACCTACTTGGTATGGAGTAGAACTTAAAGCAAATTTTGAGGAGAATAGTGGGATTTTCTTAAATCCTGAAGCAAATGTACCTACGGATGGCTTATACAGCGTTGGGGTTTCTGTTTCATTAGCTAGGGGTTTGTTGATGAATGAACGTATGAGCATGCTAAAGCAAGCCAAGTTCTTTACAGAACAAGCAAGAGCTGATAGACAGATCTTGGTGAATAATATCTTATTTGATGCGGCCAAGGCTTATTTCAACTGGTTAAAACTGTATAATGAAAAAGTTGTTTATGAAGAGTTTTTAAGTAACGCTGAATTCAGACTTGATGGTGTAAAACAAAGATACCGACAAGGTGATGTCGCTGCTATTGACACCTTAGAAACAGGAATAATTGTCAATACTCGAAAGCTAAACTTAGAACAAGCTAACATAAAATATATCAAATCGAGATTAGAGTTGTCCAATTTCTTATGGTTGGAAAATAATGTACCTATTGAGCTAAGAGCAGAAACGGTGCCAGACAATAACACCATTAATAGCATCGATGGAACATTGAGATTAAATTCTTTTCAGTTAGACACTTTAGATATTAATGCACACCCAAAAATGGTGTCCTTAGACAGAAAATTTGAAGGTTTAAAAGTTGACAAACGATTGAAAGCAAATAGACTCTTACCTCAAGTGGATCTCGAATATAATTTTCTAAGTCAGACTCCTGAGTTATTGAATTCATTCGACGAAACCCAATACAAAGGAGGACTAAAAGTTAAGTTCCCTTTATTTTTAAGAAAAGAAAGAGGTGATCTAAAATTGTCTAAATTAAAACTCCAAGAAACCGAATTTGAGATCGCGAGCACGAGATTAGGCTTGAATAACAAGATCAACGCGATTGCACAAGAGATCATTTCTTTGCAAAGACAAACAGGTTATGCAGAACAGATTGTTACAGATTACGGAGTTCTCTTAAAAGCCGAGGAAAGAAAGTTCGCAGTAGGTGAAAGTTCTATTTTCTTAGTAAATTCAAGGGAGTCTAAACTTATCGATTCAAAATTAAAGGCCATTAAAGTGATCAATAGCTTTTTATTATCGAAAGCCACATTATACAACACTTTGGCTCTAGATTAGTTTACAAACAACTAAAATCAACAAAAAGGCGATAGATTCTCTATCGCCTTTTTCCTTCCAACACATTTCTAGAAATAATCTAGAACAAATTCGTTATTGTCGTTTAAGTATCCAAAAATGGGTGTTTCTTCGGTTCCCAATTGATATACATCTAACCTACTTCCATTCAGCGTGATGCTTTTCATAGGTATGTTTTCTTCTTTTGAGTTCATTACCGACATATCGGTTATCGAATTCTTCAAGATTTCATAATCTACAATCACTGCTTTGTCGTAATTACTGTCTCGGTTATCATCGATCCTAATTACTTTTTTTACCATTACTGGTGTAATCTTTCTCGATTGATTTAATAAACTATTCTCACTTGGTTTTGTATCTACCAATTGTTTTCTTGTTTCTACAATGTTGATTTTTTTATCTACGTAGACTCCATCTTGTAAGAACTTTGCTTTTTCGGTTACAATTGTTTTTACAATATCCATGCTGTTCTGAGCTTGCATTGTAAATGGAATTAGTAGAAAGGGAATTATATATTTTAATGATTTCATATTTTTTTATTTTTAAGGTTTTACATTTCATTTTAATTACTTGATGACTTGAACGCTTCGGATCTGTTTCGGTATCTCAATATCGTGATCTTCGTAAGCTAATTTAAGCTTCTTTAGTGCTCTATTCTTAGCCTTAATAGCATTTAAGGCACCTAATTCTTTGATCCAAAATCTACAGACGTAATTCACCGTATTATCAGCTAAGCCTAAAAAGAAAAACTCTACTTCTTCTTTTCGTTTTATTTGATCGAATTCTGTAACAATGGTTTCTCTTGTTATAGACTTAATATCTTCCAAATTCTCATTGTAATAGACAGTACCTTCCATGGAGATTCCAATGGTTTGAAGGTCTTTTTCTTGTTCTAATTTCTTTTGCAATCTTTTATTCGTCATTTTTTGTCGGAACCACTCGCTGATATATTCAAATGTCATTTCTAGTAATTTTATGTGTTCGTTCTATTCTGTGTTGTCTTCTTTTTCATATATTATGGATAGAATTATTTCATCCATGCTGTATACATCCAATGACGTTTTTCTAAGTCACGGATCATATCTGTAATCAATTGTTCGGTAGCTACATCGCCTAGTTGGATTGCAGATTCTACCGCTTCTAACATGGTATCATGAATTCTTCCGAAATCAATCAAAATATCTTTTACCATGTCTCTAGATGTCTCATGTCCTTTACTTTCTTTGATCGTAGTGTTTTTCACTATCTCTTGTAACGACATTGATGGCGATTGTCCGAAGACTCGTATTCTTTCAGCTATCATATCAATTCTCTTTTTCACTTGTTCGTAGTCTTTTTCAAATTCTTCATGTAATTCGAAAAAATCTGGTCCTTCAACATTCCAGTGAAAGTTTCTTAATTTTTGATAGTGTACATGATAATCAGCTAATAACTGCTTTAAATTAATTACAATTTCTGCGGTGTCTAAATAGCTAAATCCGAGTTTTTTAAATGCTTTTTTATGTGTTGTATTATTTAATGTCTCTGTGGTCATAATCTAAAATTTTTGCGTGTTAGTATTTCCTAGCTAATCGATAACTAGGTTTTGAGTTCTTTGTAATAATTAGGATTAACGTCAGGATGACGTACAATGAAGTAAGGTCCTGTTAGAACCTAGAAGGCAAAAATCTTAGTATTCTTTTTCGTTCGTTTCATACAATCATTAATATACAGATATTTATGAAAAAGTCAATTTTTTAACAGTTTTTAACATTAAAAACCAATAATTCACAACGAAAATGTTAATTTATCTTAACAAAGTTTAAGATTTAGGGAAAAGATGAACGTCTCTTTGAGGGAAAGGAATCTTAATATTATTATCAATAAACGACTGGTTGATCTCAAATCTCAACTTACTTAATATGATAGGAGCCTGAAAACTATTTCCTATCGACACAACAAGTTTGAAGTTTAACGAACTATCTGCAAAATCTTCAAATAAGACAATAGGTTCGGGTTTTTGTTTGATTCCTTGAATATTCTGAGCCGCCTCTAAAAGTACCTTTTCTACCAACTGTACATCACTACCGTAAGCCACCCCTACTTTAACCGATTCTCTTGTAGTCGCTTCATTTTGAGTCCAATTAAACAATGTATTCGTAAGATATAAATGGTTTGGAATGATCAACACCTTATTCTCGATAGTTACCGCTTTCGTGGTTCTTAGATTAATACTGGTCACCTTCCCTATTTTATCTTCAACTTGAATGACGTCGCCCACGTTTACCGATTGATCTGTTAGTATGATAATACCACTAATGATGTCTTGAAAAAAGGTTTGCAAAGCCAAACCAACACCAATTAACAAGGCAGCTGCACTTGTAAACACTGCAGTAAGGTTTACACCATTGTTACCAAGAATTACTAGAAAAATGATGACGAATATGAAATACTTCGTGAATGAGA
>CAZDKB010000021.1:0-13973 GCA_964505885.1 uncultured Flavobacterium sp. | reverse complement strand
TAATAAATTTCCCACGGTCTTCTTCTCGAATCTTTTTTGTTACTGCAGTACGGATCAATCGAAGCACAATTGATGTAACAATAAAAACTCCAATAATTATTAGGATGGATTTAATACTAAGCTTCACACTGTCTGTGATTTCGAAAGTATAATTGAGAAAATCGTTCAGCTTTTCCATTAATAAAAACATCTTTATGTCTTAAAAATATTCAATTAATCTGAATAAATACATTATTTTTAAAATATCAATAAATAAACTATGGATTTAAGTTCAGAGCTACACTTACAAATACTATTAACTGTGATAGCAGTTATATTATTAATGATTATCATTGGACTTACCAAGGGAATTACTAAACGTGTTACACTTGTAAAAAAACTAGAACCCAACAGAAGAAAAGTTGTTTTAAACCTATTTTATTTCCTTTATTATTTGGTCTTTTTTGCTGCTATTCTATTTATTTATGGAATAGATTTTAAGGATTTTTCCATATTCCTATCATCTATTCTGGCTGTCCTTGGAGTTGCATTTGTTGCGCAATGGTCCTTGTTATCCAATTTAACGTCGAGCGTCATTATATTTTTTTACTATCCCCTGAAGATTGGCGATAATATCAGAATTCTCGATAAAGATTTCGACTTTAATGGTAAGGTAGTTAATATTACAGGCTTCTATGTTTTTATAGTTACAGAAGATGGTAAAAAAGTCTCTATTCCGAATAGTCTTATTCTACAAAAAGGTATCCAATACTTAAACGATTAAAAATCTACTACCAAACCAATGGTTGGAATCGGAGTGTTCGTATCCGACTGGATCTCTGCTAAGTTCATTGGGTTTAATAAGTTTCCATCCATATCTCTTGCCAAACCGTATTCAGGCGGAGTTGGGATTTCCTGTGCTAAGATATTCTGTACCTCAAAGAATAAATTAAAGGACCATCTTTCAAAGTTCCATTTCTTATCGACACGCACGTCTAACTGACTGAAATAATCTAGCTTCTCTTCTCCAAGTCTACTGTAATCTAAAACCAATTCTGGGTAAGTTACTAAAGACTGATTCAAATTGACTGGTACGAAAGGCGTCTGTCCTGCAAATCTATATCGAGCACTTATCTCCCAATTCTTTTTCAATTTATATCCTCCCACGAAAGAAACCAAATGTCTACTATCCCATACGGACGGTAAATATTCTGAGGTATCAAATCCAGTGAATTCACTAAAGAAATAAGTATAAGAAAAGATACTATAGAAGTTATTGGTTAGTTTTTGTTGATATTGAAATTCCAAACCATAGCTCCTTCCCTTTCCAACAGTTTCAACATCTTCATTTCCTAACACCTCAAAATCAGCTCCTTTATTTGCTAAGGACACCTGATCTAAAACCGAAACAGGATAATCTTCATAACGTTTATAGAAGGCTTCCAAAGAAATGATAGAAGCCGGAGTTGGCGTGTATTGTAGACCAAGTACATAATGATCACTTTGAGTATAATCAACATCTTGATTCACAAGATTTCCATTATTATCTCTAAATCCTAAAATAGTATAAGGAGGTAGTTTAAAATATCTTCCGATCGTAGAACTCAATCTCCAATTCTCCACGAATTCATAAGACAAAGAGATCCTTGGGGAAAAGGTGGAAAAGAAATTGTTGTCTTGTGTAAACGAATCATCATCCATTCTGAAACCAAATGAAAGGTCTAACTTATTATTCAAAAATGATTTAGTCCCATTGAAAAAGAACCCGTATTTCATAAAATCTATCTCGGATGAATAGAAGATATTATCATTGGTGTTTTGTGTTTCATTGGTATAATCGGAATATTGAGCATTAAATCCGGTTACTAACTTCCAATCATTGACAAACTTGGTCAACTCGTAACGGAGTTTAGTTTCAGATTCTACTGCGTCGTTTCTAAATATGATTCCAGTTTCATTTTGGGTATCTAAATAGGTCGTAAAAACATTTTCTAAACGATTGTTAGAAAGCGTAGTATTCATAAAACCTGAACCGTCTTTAAATCTCTTTTTCCATGCAAGACCTATTGAATTTGTTCTTTGTTCAATGAAGGGAGCTTGCTCTAGAATGGCTTGTGCTTCTTCATCAAACTCATCTGGAGCTTCTACAGAGAAATTATCAATAGACCCTAATCCAGTGATGTAAAGATCATTGTAGGCATCAATTTGATGAGAAAGTTTGTATTGATAATCCCAATAATCTGGGCGGATTGGTAGTCCGATCAACTCAAATAAAGCTTGCAAATAACTTCTTCTTACGGATAATAAAAAGCTAGTTTTACTTTCCTTATTATCCCCTTTAAACAAGGGGCCCTCAAAAGTTAGAGCCGTTTCCGTTGCGCTTACACGAATGTTTGTATTAAAGTTACTATTGTTACCATCTCTTTGTTTGAATTGAAGAACTCCCGAAAGAGGGTTGTCATACTGAGCTCCAAATGCCGAAGTAGATAAGGTCACATCATTGATAAATGAGACATTTAATAAACCTACAGGACCTCCCGCACTTCCTTGAGTAGCAAAGTGATTGATGTTTGGTACTTCCATTCCGTCTAAATAATAAACGGTTTCATTAGGTGCTCCCCCACGGATGATTAGATCGTTTCTAAAACCTCCTACGGATGGAGACACGCCTGGAAAGGTCTGTGCAACCTGCACTACGTCATTATTTCCTCCAGGATAGGTAGCGATTTCGACGGCTGATAAAGACTGTGTTGATAGAGGAGTTTCCTTAGGCCTACTGATCTTATTTTGATTACTGATTACAACTTCTTCTAACTCTTCAGTAGACTCGATAAGAACAAAGTTAAAACTGGGATTACCTTTAGATTTGATGATGATATTGAACTTTGTCTGAGATTCAAATCCAAGAAAAGTAGCGGTTAGATTATAAGAGCCTGGAACTACATCTTTGATTTCGTAAGTTCCATCTTCTTCGGTTATATTTCCTTTATCGTTATTCAAAAAGACTGAAGCTCCTAACAGAGGGGCTCCTTTCTCGTCTGTAACCTTTCCTTTAATGGTTACTTTAATCTGTCCGAATGTAATTGATGATGTAAATAATACAAGAAGTAAGGCTAAAAGCCTTTTAGAGGTCGGCATCATATTGATTTTTTAAGCAATGCAAAAATACAACTTAATCAAGAATCAATAGACACCAACCTTCTAAAGATAATTAAGGGGGTTAATTAGGGGGTTTTATAGGGGGTTTATCTTCTTTCTCTAACGTAAAAAAATCATTCACAGGAACTCCAAAAAGATCAGACATTTTCAAAGCCAATAAGGTTGAGGGGACATACTTTCCTTTTTCAATAGAATTAATAGTTTGTCTTGAAACGCCAATCTTTTTAGACAATTTATCCTGCGTAAGATCGTGAATAGCACGTTGAACCTTTATTGAATTCTTCATGAGTACGATCGTTTAAATTGTTCAAAAAAAGCGATTTGCACCACCAACATGAAAATCAATAGTTGAAAATAACTGAAACTTATATTAGCTTCTCCAGAATTCAATAGATATTCTACTGCATATTCTATATAAGGTTGTACAAGAGAATAAATTACGCCAAAGACCAAGGCTAACCTGTAAGACTGAGCTCTTAGTTTGATAATCAATTCATCTTCTATTTTATCTCTAGCTATGGATATAAATAAGAAACCTAAAATCATCACATTCGTTAGTAATGGTTTTACCCAAGTAGGCTCATCAATAAAACGTTTTGCAATCATTAAAACGAAAGATGCAAGAACGATCATCCACCCTATTCTTTTGAAACGGTTGGATAGCTGAAATCTATTCAATTTCTCTATTCTTTTATCCTCATTTTCACAAAAGCTCGACATAAAACATTCTTTACTAATTGACAAGTTTTCTTGTTTATTTGACAAATATACTATACTTTTTGTAAAGCTCCAAATAAAATTGAAAATATTTATCTAATTTTAAATCAATCAACTAAAACTTTTAATCATATGTCTCAAAATTCAAACAAACCCAATGCTTTATATTGGATCGTTGCGATCATTGCTCTAGTATGGAATGGATTCGGTGTTCTTAATTACATTGGTCAAGCGTATTTAACCGATGAAACAAAGGCTGCTATGACAGAAGCTCAAATCGAATTAATAGAGAACCGACCTGCTTGGGCGACTGCTGCATTTGCTATTGCTGTATTTGCGGGAGCTCTTGGTGCTTTGGTAATGTTCTTCAGAAAGAAACTTGCTTATTTTCTTTTTGTTCTATCATTACTAGGAGTAGTTGTTCAAATGGTAAGCGATGTCTTTATGAATGGCGATATGGTTGATTTCGGACCCGCTGAAATCTCTTTAACTATCGTTATACCTGTATTTGGTATTTTCTTGGTTTGGTATAGTAAGAACAGTATCAGTAAAGGCTGGTTAGCTTAAATCAATGAATACGATAAAAACTGTCACTCGGCAGTTTTTTTTATTTCTTTTTTAAGATATAATTATCGCATTATGCCCTTGTATTCTTTAATTTAGGGCGAATTTTCAACTAAACAATTAACACATGAAAAAGTTAGCATTTTTATTGCTCTTATCAAGCCTCAGTCTATTAGCACAGGAAGATCCAAAATGGATGAGATATTCTGCGATTTCACCGGATGGATCGCAAATTGCGTTTACATTTAAAGGAGATCTTTATAAAGTGTCTTCTTCTGGAGGTGACGCTGTTCAACTTACCTTTCATAGCGCACATGACTACATGCCAGTATGGAATAAGAAAGGTGATCAACTCGCTTTTGCATCAAACAGATATGGAAATTTCGACGTTTATATAATGAGTGCGAATGGCGGCAAAGCAACCCGACTTACCTTCCACTCTAATGACGAATCTCCTTATACATTCACTAATAATGGTAAAGAGATTTTATTCGGGGCTATCCGTCAGGATGATGTTAGTAATAGACAGCATCCACATAGATCTCAATCAGAGTTGTATTCCGTTCCAACTAAAGGTGGAAGAATTTCTCAAGTATTCACTTTCCCTGCGGAACATGTTCAATTTTCTAAGGATGGAAATACAATGCTTTATCAAGATCGTCCGGGTGGAGAGAACATTTGGAGAAAACATCACACATCTTCTGTAACTAGAGATATCTGGGTATATAACAAGAAAACAGATACCCATGAGATGATCACTTCTTTCAAAGGAGAAGATAGAAACCCTGTATTCACTGCTGATGAAAAAAGTTTCTACTATTTGAGTGAGCAAAACGGAACCTTTAACGTATACAAGAAAGGCATCAATTCTAATTCTACGGAACAGTTAACCCAATTTAAAACGCATCCCGTGCGATTCTTAAGTATGGGTGATGGTTTATTAGCATTTGGATATGATGGTGAGTTATATACGATGCGCGAAGGTGAAAGACCTAAAAAGCTAAAAGTTAGAATTAGAACTCAGGATAAAAATAACAGTGATCGTTTTATCTCTATCAATGGAGGAATTAGAGAGATGTCTGTTTCACCTAATGGAAAAGAGATCGCTTTTATTGCACGTGGCGAGGTATTCGTAACTTCTGTAGACAAATCTTTCACAAAAAGATTGACAAATACTCCAGAAAATGAAAGATTCGTTACTTGGACACCAGATGGTAAATCGGTAGTTTACAGTAGTGAAAGAGACGGTCGTTGGAGTATTTTTAAATCAGAAAAAGTACGAAAAGAAGAACCATTCTTCTATGCTTCGACTCTGATCAAAGAATCTCCAGTGATCTCTTCTAAGGTTGATAATTACATTCCTCAATATTCTCCTGATGGAAAATACATTGCATACATCGAAGGAAGAAGATCTTTGGTAGTGAAAGAAGTGAAAAGCAATAAAAAAGTGACTTTGTTAACTCCAAAGGAATTATATCACATGAGAGACGGTGATAAATACTTTACCTGGAGTCCAGATAGCAAATGGCTTTTAGTAGATTGGGGTAAAACCTTGAGCAATTCTGAAGTATTGTTGATGGCTGCTGACGGGTCTAAAAAAATGAACTTAAATCAAAGTGGTTACTCAGACTATTACCCAAAATGGGTGAACGGAGGAAAACAAATGATTTGGTTTAGCAATAGAAACGGTTTGAAATCTTATGCCACTAGTGGACGATCACAAAGTGATGTTTACAGCATGTATTTTACTCAAGATGCCTGGGATGAAGCAAATTTAAGTGATGAAGATTATAAATTGATGATGGCCATCAAAGAGGAAGAAAAGAAGAATAAGAAAAAAGACACTTCTAAAAAGGACGACAAGAAGAAAGATGATAAAAAGAAAGATGATAAGAAAAACGAAGTGAAAGCTTTACAATTCGATTGGGACAATCTGAGAGATCGCACAAAGCGATTGACTATTCACTCTTCGAGATTAGGAGATGCTGTACTTTCTAAAAAAGGAGATGTTCTTTATTACTTATCAAGCTTTGAAGGAAGAGCAAATCTTTGGAGTACCAATTTAAGAACTCGAGAAACCAAGATGATCATGAAATTGAATGGTGGCGGTAGTTTAGAATGGGATAAAGAGCAAAAAAATCTTTACCTGTTGTCAAGTGGACGAATTAGTAAATTAAATCCTGCTGCTAAAAAGAGAAAAGGTGTTTCCATTAAGAGTGAAATGGAATTTGATAAAGCTGCCGAAAGACAAGCTATGTTTGACCATGTTTGGATTAGAACCAAGAATATTTTCTATGAGCCAACCTATCATGGCATCAACTGGGATCAAATGAAAAAAGACTATTCTAAATATGTTCCGCATATTGGAAATGACATTGAATTCTCTGAAATGTTATCTGAACTTTTAGGAGAATTGAATGTATCTCATGCTGGCTCCAGCTATAGAAGGTCCTCCATTTCAAATGCTGATGCAACAGCTTCATTAGGAATTTTTATGAGTTACAATCATAAAGGAGACGGTATCTTAATAGATGAGATCATTCAAGGAGGTCCTCTGGATAAGGCAAAGTACAATATCAAGGCAGGGATGATCATCGAAAAAATAGATGGTCAAGTAATCTCCAAAGATGTGGATGTAGCTAAATACTTAAACAGAAAAGCAGGAAAGTTTGTATTACTTGATATCTATGACCCAAGTGCAAAAAAGAAAATGAGTCAGTCTATTACGGTAAAACCAATTTCCTTAAGAGCAGAATACGGGTTATTATATACACGCTGGGTGAAGGCTAATGAGAAGGAAGTAAAAGAAAAAAGTAATGGTCAACTGGGATATGTTCATATTCCTGGAATGGGAGACGGGCCCTATAGAAGTATCTATCAAGACATGATGGGTAAATACTTCGAAAGTAAAGGTGTGATCGTTGATACTCGTTTTAATGGCGGTGGAGATCTGGTTGCAGATCTGGCGATGTTCTTTACTGGAGTTCCGTTTATTACTTATGCTACTGCTGATAAAGTAGTTGGTGGTGAACCTACATCTCGTTGGACAAAACCTACTTTAACCATGTTTAATGAAAGTAATTATTCAGACGGACATTGTTATGCGCAAGGTTATACAGATTTAAAGATTGGTAAGACCGTTGGAATGCCGGTTCCAGGAACTTGTAGTTTTGCCGGATGGGAAGGATTACCAAATGGAGCTTTTTGGGGAGTCGTTCCCGTTAGTGCCAAAAATAAATCTGGCGAATGGATGGAAAACAACCAAACAGAACCTATGATAAAGGTTAAAAATATGCCAGGAGTTTTGGATAAAGGAAGAGATCAACAGTTGGAAAGAGCGATCCAAGAACTTTTAAAGGATGTGAGATAAAATCATAGAGCTGTCTAAAAAGCCAATTTTTTGTCAATCTGAACCTGTCTGCCGACAGGCAGGCTCGTTTCAGATTCTAAAAATAATTTGAAAACTAAGTTATTAAGATTCTGAAATAAATTCAGAATGACAGGTTTACATACTTTTTAGACAGCCTCTTTTTATTCAAACATAATGGCTAGAAACTCTGCCACACATGCCGGTTTATCAATACCCTCTATAATCACTGTACAAGTAAATGTGATCTTTAATCCACCCATTTGATCTTCAACTTCCTTTACAACAGATTGCATTTGTAATCGGCTATTCACAGGAACAGGGTGTGGAAAACGAACCTTATTTAATCCGTAATTTAAACCCATTTTTACTGAATCTATTTGAATCACATCCTCTAACATCTTAGATAACATTGCCAGCGACATAAATCCATGAGCTATCGTGCTTTTAAATGGTGACTCTTTCTTTGCTCTTTCTTCATCAACATGAACCCATTGCTTATCGAAAGTAGCATTCGCAAAATCATTGATCATTTCCTGAGTAACCGTAATCCACTCTGAATTCGGTAAGGATTTACCAACCATTGAGCGAAATTCAGTGAGGTTTTTGAATGTTAATTTTTCCATATGTGATTTTTGATTAATGAGATTTCTCGTCTCTCGTTCCTCGTTCTGTCGAAATGACAATAATTATTTCTTTTGTAAACTATCAACAAAGGCTTTTAAACGAGCCCTTATCTCTGGTTGCCACCACATATCAGCGGCTTCTTTAAGGTCTTTCTTAGGGTCTCTTTCCAATTTATTTAACCAATCTTGACGAAGTTTCTGTTTGGTCGTTTTAAAGATTCCTTGATGAAAAGACAAATATTTTTGCATCTGCTTTTCCGCTCTAGGTAGCACTTCTTCCAATTCTACAGCTTCATCAATCAATCCTACTTCTAAAGCCTTATCAACCTTTAATAGTTTTCCATTTAATATATACTTGTGAGCTAATCCTGATCCAATCCAGAAAGAATAAGCATCAATTAAATTCTTAGAGATTTGAATATTCACCGCAACCTCATTCAATCCGATGGTAAACTTCTCTCCTTTTACCATTACCCTGTAATCGCAAGCAACAGCCATCACACAACCACCTGCAGGAGAATAACCAGTGATTGCAGAGATCAAGGGCTTTTCAAAAGTCACAAGGTCTAAGAATAAGCCGGCAAAATCTTCAAAGAAATTGGTGATTTGATCTTTATCGTAAGAATACAATTCTATAACATCCAATCCCGCAGTAAAGAAATTTGGAATTCCAGTCAGGATCAACCCTCCCATTTGACCATCTTCTGAAATCTCCTTGATAGAAGTTCTCAGTTCTTTCACCATCTCGTGATTAATTGCATTAACCTTGCCTCGATTCAGTTGAACAATGGCATAGCTATCTTTTCTTGTGACATTGATTGTATTCATATATCTTCTTTCTAATTTCTACTATCTCCTTAATTCTTAGCTCTTTTCTTCTTTACCAAAGCAATCTTCTCTCCAAAAAGATCTTCTTTTATCTTCGGTAACTGTAAATGAAATCTGACTGCAATCAAGCGTACTAAGATTACGGTGATCATACCAATCACGAAGGTTGCAGATGAATTTTCTGTAAATTTGGACACCAACAGATAAATCAATCCTCCCGATAAACATGCGGATGCATAGATCTCTTTTTTAAAGATCAAGGGTACTTCATTTGTTAAGACATCTCGAAGAATTCCACCAAAAACTGCTGAAACCATTCCCATGATCAATGCTATAAATGGATGTAATTCAAAGGTCAAACCTTTTTGAAGTCCTAAAACAGTAAACACTCCGATTCCTACAGTATCAAATAGAAATAAGGTTTTACTTAAAGGTGCAATCTTAGATTTAAAGAGATAGGTAAATACAACTGCCGTTAAAATGGTCCAGATATAATTCATATCACCGATCCAATTAATGGGATGTGCATCAATCAAAAGATCTCTTAGCATTCCTCCTCCTACGGCAGTTACAAAGGCAATGATGATGACACCAAAAAGATCAAAGTCTTTTTTGGATGCAATTAAAGCACCACTAATGGCAAAGGCGAAAGTTCCAATAAGATCTAATCCGTATATGATACTCATGATTGATGAGGAATTAAAACTTTCAAAACATCTCCAGTGATTCTTTTAGGTCTCAAGGTTTTAGAATCTACCAAACACCAAAAGGTTTTGGCTCTGGTAATGAGTTTGTCATTTTTGAAAAATTCAACATGACGCACAGATTTGATTCCCGCTGTCTCTCCTACCCATGTTTTGACCTTAATTTCATCTCCAAGATTCGCTTGACCCAAATAATCTAATTCATGTCTAAGAACCACCCATACATAGGCAGAAGTATCATGCCCTTCTTTAAGCTGATTCCAGTGTAAATTGGCAATGTCTTGAACCCATTGCAAATACACGACATTATTAACGTGTTTTAATTCGTCAATATGCTTTTCAGTAACTGTTAATGTAGTCTCAAATGGAACCATTTAACAAACTTAGCTCAATTCACTTAGATATGTTAATTAAAGTATAAATAATTTCCTAGGAGAGCAATGAGGCGTTTATTATTAAGATATTTGCACTTGCTTATGACAAAACTTGCCAACGACCTCGGAACTGCGAAGATTAGCACATTATTGATTAGACAAGCCTTACCGGCCTCTTTAGGTATTTTGGTAATGTCAATTAATTTGATTGTTGATACCATTTTCGTTGGAAAATGGATAGGCACATTAGCGATTGCATCCGTAACCGTTGTACTTCCCATTGTATTTATGATCTCATCCATAGGAATGGGAATTGGAATTGGGGGAAGTTCTATCATTTCAAGAGCCTTAGGTGCAGGTGATAACCCCAAAGCATTTCTCACTTTTGGTAACCAGATATCGATGACAAAACTGCTATCTATCTTCTTTGTGATCGTTGGTATTTTCTTTGACCGAGAACTTCTTCTATTATTTGGTGCAAAAGGTGAGATTCTTAGCCCAGCAACGGAGTACTTTGACGTAGTGCTATATGGAGTTCCTTTTCTTGCTTTCGCAATGATGGGAAATCCTGTTATTAGAGCTGAAGGAAAACCAATGTACGCCATGTGGGCAATGTTCTTGCCTGCTGTGGCCAATATTTTACTAGACTTTGTATTTATTAAATTAATGGGACTAGGAATGTTTGGTGCAGGTTTAGCTACCTCCATTTCATATGCAGTCTGTGGATTATTCATTCTAGGATTCTTCCTATCAAAGAAAAGTGAGTTAACCATCTATCCAAAGTACTTTAAATGGAAATATCCAATCGTTAAAGAGATATTTCAATTAGGTGGAGTTACTGTTGCAAGACAAGGAACAATTAGCGTTTTAATGATCGTTTTAAACTCAACCTTGTTTGTTTACGGAGGAGAATTAGCAATCGCTGTATACGGGATCATCAATAGAGTCATGATGTTTGCTCTGTTCCCAGTCCTTGGAGTCACTCAAGGGTTCTTACCGATTGCTGGATATAACTACGGAGCCAAAGATTCGAAAAGAGTAAAAGAAACCATTAAAACCGCCATCTTATACGGTACCACTGTGGCTACGATTGTCTTTTTGGGAATTATTCTATTTCCATCTCAAATAGCCAGCGTTTTCACCAATGATCCAGAATTGATTGGCAAAACCCCCAACGCTTTATTATTGTGTTTCTTGGCAACACCAGTAATTACAACACAGTTGATCGGTTCTGCTTATTTCCAAGCAGCTGGAAAAGCTTTACCAGCCTTGATATTGACCTTATTAAAACAAGGAATCTTCTTAATTCCCCTAGTTTATATTCTTCCAAAATTCATGGGATTAAACGGTGTTTGGTGGTCCTTCCCTATTGCCGATGTGCTTTCAACTTTGGTGACTATCATTTTCTTGAATAAAGAAGTCAGAAAAAATTTAGCCTAAATAATTCGTTTTCAATACTTTTTCTTTAGATTTAATTCTATGAAAGAGAATCACTTTATTTATGCAGATCTATCTACTTATGATTTAATCAAAAGTCAACAATTCTACGGTGACTTATTTGGTTGGAAATATTACAATTCTGGGGAAGACTATTTAATTGCTTTTACAGGAAAAAAGGAAGCGACAGGTTTGTATGCAACACCAAAGAAATTTCAAGAAATGAATATGCCTTCCTTTTGGATGTCATATATCCAAGTAAATGATGTTCTTGAAACGGTTGAATTGGCTAGAAAGAATGGAGGAATAATTGAGTTGGTCGATTTGGAAGCAAGTATCGGAAAGATTGCCCTGATCAGAGATCCAGCGGGTGCGGGTTTTACTGTTTATGAAGGAGACATGTTAAATGTGAGAACGGAAAGCACACTCAATACATTGGTTTGGAATGAACTATTTGTCTCAGATAAATCTAAGGTCAAGTCCTTCTACGAAACAATTTTCCACTGGAAGATCAAATCTCAAGGGTCTAATCGATATTCTATTGTTGATACTCAAGGAAAAGAAATCTCAGCAATCAACGAAGTACCAAATTCTATCAAAGGAAAATACGAATATTGGTCGGTTTTCTTTGGAGTTGATAATGTTTCGAAGAGCAAAGAAATCGCAGTTCAAAATGGTGGGTCATTGGTTTATGAAGACTCCTACTCCACTGTTTTAGCAGATTCTTTTGGTGCGTTTTTCCATTTAGTTGAAACTAAATAAGACTTTCTCCATTCAAATTAGTGGTCAGAATATCACTAAACAAATTAAAGAAGGGTCTTAATGCTTTGTAAGAATCATCAACTATATTTAAAAAGTCTTTGGAAAGCACTTCTTTATCTGAGAAATTTCTTACCGCTACGAAACCTTTCTTTCTCAAAAGATCCACATCTGGATGTTCCTTGTCAAATCCTCTTGGCGCCGATTTTAACTCGCTGAAACTGTCAAAAGTTCCTCCGAAATATGCTTTATAAGTAGGATCATTTAGGATATCACGGATTTCCGAAGCATCTAACTCTATTTCTTTTCTGATTCTAAAAAGATCTTCTTTGTTAGGTTCCCAAAACCCTCCTGCTAAAAAACTTTCACCCGGTCTTATACGCAAATAATAACCACCTCGAAGATGTTTCCCCAAACGTGAAAAAGAACCCGCGAAATGCGGTTTATAAGGGGTTTTGTCTTTTGAAAACCTCACATCTCTATAGATTCTAAAGATCTTTAATTTTTCAATTTCATCATGCTGATTTAGATTATCCTGAATTGCCGCATAAAAGGCTTTGATATTCTTTTGAGCCTCAGTAAAATGGGGTTTATTCTCAGCAAACCATTCACGGTTGTTATTCTTCTTAAGATCTTTTAAAAATTGAAAGGTAGATTTCTCGATTTGCATGATGGTAGAATTGGATTGTGAAATTACGAAAATTTCCTTCTTTGTCATTCTGAATTTATTTCAGAATCTTAATATCTTCGAGGACTACTAGAGAACCTGAAACGAGTTCAGGTTGACAAGTGCTGGTCTATGAAATTAACCCAACAACGTTTTTACGGATATCAGAAAACTCCCTTATTATGGAAGGGAAAACTGAATGGATTAACTCAATTTGAGTTAGAGCAAGTTGATTTAAAAATAGATTCAAGAATTGATGATACCATCCGATTGGGGAATTATGTGGAACGATTAGTTTCATTTGAATTCTCAAATTATGATTCAATAGAAATTCTCAAAGAAAATGCTCAGATTATATCTGATAAAACTACATTAGGTGAAATTGATTGTTTATTGAAATTTGATGATCAACCGGTACATATTGAAATCGCTTATAAATTCTATTTATATGATCCAAATGTAGGAGATTCTTTTCTCGATCATTGGATCGGACCAAATCGTAGAGATAGTCTGCAATTAAAGCTTGAAAAGGCTAAGAATAAGCAGTTCCCATTATTATATAAAGATGAGTGTAAACCCTTACTCTATGATCTGAAGCTGAACATTCATGATATTCAACAACGGACTTTTTTCAAAGCCCAACTTTATACTCCATTTCAAACTAAACTTTCTTTTCCTGAATTAAATTCAGATTGTGTTCAAGGATTCTATATCAACTATTTGGAAATGGATCTTTTTAAAGACTGTAAATTCTACATTCCTAGAAAACTAGATTGGTTAGTAGAATCTTAT